>CAZOLK010000100.1:0-14248 GCA_964580325.1 uncultured Verrucomicrobiota bacterium
ACCCTCGTGAATGTAATCGCAGATCGTGCAACGCCATTTCTTCGGCGTTGCGCTGATTGGAGATGCCACGGCCGGTTCGGTTTCCACGGCTTCAAACAGGTCCTTTGCCGCACCGCAAACCGGACAGACAGCAAGCGGCTCATCGCCCTTGTGAACGTAACCGCAAAGTGTACAGCGCCAAGATTTTTCAAACATGAACAAACTCCGATCTAATTCAAATTCAAGTCATTATGCCTTAATCGCCCCACATGGCAAAGAAATTATCGTCCGTTTGCAGCTTTATGGATGCAGTTTTATGGGTGCATTCCACTTGATTGACAACGATAGACCCCTTGTGGTAGAAAGCACGGCATGATGAGTGATGTTGCCCGTGCATCGCCTGCGACATTTCGCACCAGGAGGATGATGAATTAAAGGGCGGCATCCTCGCCGCCGCCATTGAAAAAGTCTGATCCCGTTTACACGGAATCCTGAATTGTGGATTGTGGATTCGGCAATGGCCCCCCTACCCTTTACCGCGCCGGGCAATTCGTGCACTCCCAGGCTTCGAAGTGCGCCTGAATGTCAGGGATCGTGGCCCAGATAATATAATTGGATTGCACCAGCGGCGTGATGAAGCATTTGAACAGCTCGTCATAATAGTCCAGATCTTGCTGAAATTCCGGACTGCGTATATATTGCTTGGCGGACAGGTTGTTGGTCGAGAAAAAATGATCGACGTAATCGACCATGGTATAGGCATTGATCTGGCCTGGCTGGACACTGGCCAGCGCGCTGGTGAGATAGCGTTCGGTCATGTCGCGCAACTGGAATTTATACCTGATCACCGAGGAGCCGGTTCCCGGGATAAAGATCAGATCACCGAACCGGTCATGCAGGACCCACGCTGTTTCATTGGTGTGCGGCGACACGTCGGATGGGCACCACGGATTTAAGTAGTAGCCATTGGGCGGGAATTGTGTCGCCGAAACTTTATCGGCGGACAGCGTGGCGAAACCGACCGATGCGAGCTGGTCAAGGTCCGGCATGTCAAAGTTGCCGTTGTGATCAGTGACCGGTCCTGATGACCCTGCGGCCTCGATATTGTTTTTGCGCTCCATGGTATAGGCGATTAGGTCGGCCATGGTCACATTGGCACCTTGTGGTCCATGCGTATGGGTTGACCAGGTCACGTCGTACTGTTGGGTGAGTCGGGCCACGAACGAGGTGTCATACATGGACGCGCCCAGGATCAATTCATTCTCCGGCTGAATGACCAGGCACGCTCCATTGGTATGAAAGACCTTGGCCGGCTCCTCGAACACCATGGGCCTGGAAATAGGTTGCGCTATTGGTCAGCGCATCCGGGTCTTCAATGTGGATCAACCAGGAAAGGTACAGCGGCTCCACCGGAGCCGGCGGCAGAGCTGCTTTGGCGTAAACCTGGGCTGATACGGCAACATCGTCGAGATATACCAGGGCCGGTCCACGCACGCTGATTTCGACCTGATCGTAGTTGCCGTTTCTGGACACATCCTGCGTAGTGACCAGCGGCGTCCAAACCAGCGGCGAAGAATCGGTCGCGCTCATGGAAATGGCGTTGCCCGGAACGGGTGTATCGCCCGTTTCATACTGCATGACCACGGCGTCCAGAGCGTTGAACGTGCCTTTATAGCGCAACGCGGACGTATAGGTAAACCCTTTGACAAAATGGATGTTCTGCTTTAACACGGCAGTCGACGCGTTGGTGACCGGCACGCTGACGCTCAACACACCGTTGGTGGGCGTGACCAGCGGATCGAGCATCCCGATCCTGCTCCATGCGCCATCCACTGAGACCGCTGCTTCCACGCTGCATCTGGTACTCGCCCGGGCAATAGACGGCGCTTTCGCACAAGCTCCCACCGTATCGATTCATACGGCGAGACAACGGGAGCGCCTCTTCCTCGCGGCTCGGTACTCGCCTGGCGTCATACCGTAGGTCCGCAGAAATATCTGATGAAAATAGGACGGTTCGTGGAATCCGCAGCAATGAGCGATTTCCTTGATGGACAGGTCGTATCGCAGCAACAGGCAGGCGGCCTGTTCCATGCGCCGGCGTTGCAGGTAGCGCTTGAACGACTCCTGCCCGCATTGACGGAACAACCGCGAGATATGGTTCGGGTGCAACCGCACGTGATTAGCCACGTCCTCGCGACGCACGTCTCGGTCGAGATGATCGTCGATATACTGGCAACAGTGGCGCCAGGTTGTCAGCGCCCGTTGCCGGTCGCCTCGATGCGGCGGCGTACACTCGCGCCGGGCCTGATGCAGCAGCGCGGCGACCAGCGCTTCCAAGGTCGGCTGGCACGGCGCACCGTCCAACAGCGCTTCCAACCCGCGCAGAATGTGACCGCCGGTCGCCTTGATCGATCCAGAGCGGAAATAGCAGTGGGTGGTCGAACCAGCCTCGTCCAGCGCATGATCGCGCAGGAAATAGCGGATCCACTCCGGCTTGAAGTCCAGGGTCAGAAACGTATGCGTGCACAGGTGCAAAGGCCGGTTCCAAGCCCGTTCCGCCACATAGACCGCTTCGTGTGGACGCAGCTCGATGGCCACCGCCTTCGCGCCGCGTGGGATCGTCATCCGGTTGCGACCAGACAGGCAGATCACGATCCGCGGCGATTGCGATATCGTGGCCCGAGGCTCGGGCGGCGACCGTCCAAAGGCGGTTTCCACCCGCTTCAACGGCAGGTGTCGCACCAGACGGTCCAGGGTCCCGCGCAACACGCGCCAGGCCACATCCGCGTCCGGTTCTGATGCAGGCTTGAACATAACGTTACAAAATTATAATAAATGCTCATTTTTTCAAGTTGAAATAGGCTTTCTTCGGCTGGATGATAGTTACAAACAAAAACATCAAACTGTTTGGAGACACGAGATGAGCGATCAGAAACCGAATATCATATACATCAATTCGCATGACACCGGGCGCTATATTCAACCCTACGGTCATCGCGTAGGCACACCGCATCTGCAACAACTGGCCGAGGAAGGCGTCCTGTTCAGGCAGTCCTTCAGCGCGGCGCCAACCTGCTCGCCCAGCCGCGCGGCCCTATGCACGGGCATGTATCCGCACTGCTGTGGCATGGTCGGCCTGGGCAACCGCGGCATCTACCCGTTCGACTACAACAAGCACCTGGCCCACACGCTGAAGCAGAACGGCTACCAGACCTTGGGCTGCGGCAACCACATGGGCGCGGGCAATTCCGGCGACGACCCCACGGTGCTGGGGTACGACGAGGTATTGAGCTGGGACGGTCAACAGGATGCCATCGCTTTTATTGAGAAAAAACACGACAAACCGTTTTTCCTGAGCCTGTCTTATGGCCTGACACATCGCAAGGGCCGCGGCTTTGGCGTGGAACCCGACCCGGAAAAGAACGACCCGCGCTATGTCGTGCCACCGGCAACGCTGGCGGATACACCTGAAATCCGCGCCGACTGGGCCCACTTCCTGACCACGGCCACGGCACTGGACGACAAGATGGGCGAAATCATCGCCGCGGTCGATAAAGCCGGTCTGCGCGACAACACGATCATCATTGCCACCACCGATCACGGCGTCGCGTTTCCGGGCATGAAATGCAACCTGACCGTGCATGGGGTAGGCATCTTCCTGGTGATGCGCGGACCGGGCGGCTTTACCGGCGGCAAAACCGTCGATGCCATGGTCAGCCATGTGGACCTGTTCCCCACGCTCTGCGACCTGGCTGGCATCGACAAACCAGCATGGCTGCAAGGACGTTCTCTGGCGCCGCTGGTCAACGGCCAGGCAGTCCAGGTGCACGACGAAATTTTCAGCGAAGTCTCCTACCACGCCGCGTTCGAACCCATGCGCTCGTTGCGTTCCCAGCGCTGGGTCTACATCCGACGTTTCGGCCCGCGACGCCGGCCAGTTATGGTCAACTGCGACGAGTCGCCCACCAAAGATGCCTGGAAAGCCCATGGCTATGCGGAACGCCGATTGCCGGACGAGATGCTGTTCGACACGTTCTACGATCCCCAGGAGATGAACAACCTGGCCCTGGATCCCGACCATCAGCACATCCTGGTCGAAATGCGTGAAAGGTTACGCGCTTGGATGGAAAAAACAGACGACCCGCTGTGCCAGGGCGAAGTGCCCATGCCGACCACGGGCTGGGAAAACTTCCGCGACGCGCAAAGTCCTGACAGCACGCGGCGGGAATAACACTCATCACTTAGAACGTGCGCAAAAATAAGCTCGCCATTTGTTGATGTAAGTTATTTTTGCGCAAACCCTTACAGCAGCAAGCTCAGCGCCGCGGCTGCGGTCAGGATCAGGATCACGGCGTTGAACGCCTGCTGCGGGATATGGGGCAGCAGCTTGATGCCTGCGTAGGCGCCCAGCAGAATCATGGGGACCATGGTAAGGTTGTAGCGCAGACTGTCCAGCGTGATCATGCCGCGATAACTGTACAGCGGCAACTTGGTCACGTTGACCAAAAAGAAGAACCAGGCCGCGGTGCCGACGAACTTGAATTTGGGCATGCCCTTGCTCATCAGGTACAGGTTCATGATCGAGCCGGCCGCGTTGCCCAGCGTGGTGGCAAAGCCGGCCGAGAACCCGACGCCGCCGATAAACAACACATGGTGAGGCAGGCGCTCCCACTTGAAATGCTTGCGGCACTGCTCCAGGATCAGCATGCCCAGCACCAGCGTGCCCAGGATGCGGCGCAACTGGGAACTGTCGACCGCGTCCAGCACCAGCGCGGCCACGACCATGCCGGGCACGACCCAGGGAAACAATGTCCTGATCTTGTCCCAGTGCGCGTGGCAGCGATAATAGGTAATGGCCACGACGTCGCCCACAATGAGCATGGGTAAAAGCGTACCGACCGACTGCTTGGCTTCAAACGCCATGGCCATCAGCGGTACGATCAGAATCCCCGATCCAGGAACCCCGTTCTTGGCGAACCCGATCAAAAAGGCCGAACACAACCCGAGCGCTATAGTTATCTCATTCATGGCCGGCGACTATACGCAGCTCTACAGGTCCTGGGAAGAAAAAAGTCCACCCTACCCTATTCCAATCTCACCCGCAAACGATAGTGCTGCACAGGCGTCTGGGTGGGGAGTATATTCAACGGCGGCGTGACCGGAATGGCCTGGGTGATGCATCCGTCAAACCCGGGCGTAATCCAATGCGTAGAGGCGACCCGTCACGCTGGACCATGTCAGCGTGAGACGATTATCAACAGCGCCGGCTGCGATTAAGATTGACATCGAAGTGAGGATTGTCCGCGGAACAAACCACGATGCGCAGGTCGCGCATCAGTACCGGCATGGAATAGACCAGCAGGTCGGAGCGCGATTCGAGCCATGACTGGTTTTGCGGCCCTATGACCACCACGTTGGTGCTGTACGGGAATGCAGGACCAGCTTGCCAGGGCACTTCGTCGCACTATACCATGAAAAGGTTACTATTATCAAAAATCAAATCACGACTTCATAACCTTGGCGATACGTACGGCTGATATACCTGTTGAGTTCCGGGTGGCTGACGACTTTATGGTTGACCGCGTCGTATTCGACAACTTCGCCCACGGGCACGTGATCGGACAGCAGACCGCAGAGCATGTGCTCGACCATACCCGCGGAATAATCGAAGTTGCACGAGGATGGCTCGCCAGTGCGGATGGCGTGGAACCATTCTTGATCGTTGCCGCCCTTGGCCGGCTGGATCCGTTCGATCTTCAGCTCTTTGGCCGACGTATAAAGGTCCCGCGGCACGAGCTGACCGTTGACCATGCAGCCTTTTTCACCGATATAGAGCGCTCCGAACGGGTCAAAACGGCGGTTATGGGTTTTCATCAGTTCCTTCAATTTCGGCGGGATGTGCCAGACCGCTGCCAACGGTTTGCCTTCGTCGTCCTTCAAGTCGGGATCGTCGTTGGGTATGCGCCCGTCGTACCAGTAGGCGGTGACCGGCGGCATGCCGGCGCGCTCGGGAATGGTCCATTTGATGATGTTGGTCTTGTAATAGTGATGCGGGCCGCCGTGCTTGCGAAATACAGATTCCACCTTCCAGGAAGATGCCTGGTCGAAGCGCAGCGCCCAATAGACGTCATCGATCAGGTGCGCGCCCCAATCGCCCAGCGACCCGGTGCCGTAACGGCGGTCTCCGCGCCAGCCGAATTCCCACTTGTCCATGGGGTCTGTATCCTTGATCTGCTTGTACTGCGCGCGCGCAATATCGAGGGGCACGGGCACGCTCCACAACCAGCGCGCCTGGGAGAGCTTATCCGCGGTACTGACGCTGACGTCCTTGTCCGAACCGCCGATGGAGCGGGCGCACCAGTAATACACCTCATGCACAGGCCCAATGGCGCCGGCGCGGATCAATTGCACCCGACTGCGGATGCCGCTTGAAGAATGGCGCTCGTTGCCCTGCTGGGTGGCGACACCGTAATGGTGGTAGGCCTGGCGCAGGGTCAGCGCCTCCTGGATATTGTGCGCCATGGGTTTTTCGACAAACGCGTGCTTGCCCTGCTTCATGGCGTCCAAGGCAATGATGGCATGGTTGTGGTCAGGCGTACAGACCATGACGCCGTCCAGTTTATCGCCCATATCGGCCAGCATTTCACGGTAGTCGGCAAACTGCCGCATATCCTCGGGCTTGACGTTGTGATGGGCAAGTTTCTGGATCCATTCGAACTTGTGCTTCATGGTAGAAGGTTCGCACTCGCAGAGCGCCACCAGGGCTTCGTCTTTGGCTACGGTACGCAAATGACCGCTGGATATGCCGCCGAGTCCGACCACGGCCAGTTGCAACTTGGCGTTTGGGTTCTTCACCGTTTGAATGGCCGGCGCCTTGCCGTCGGCCAGTATACCGGACAAACCGCTGCCGACCACGGCCAGTGAAAACCCGGTCGCGCCTTTGAGGAATTGCCTGCGGTTCAGTTCATGGTCCATGGTAGCCTCCCGCTTTTTGTATGGTTTTTTCTTCATGGATCACCCGTTGCGGACAACCCATCGCCTGATCGTCTTCTACTTTTTCAGTACAGTGATGTTCCTGAAATCCACAGGCCCTTTGAATGCGATATGGCCCTGTCCGGGAAAATTTTTGAGCGGTGCATGGTGACCAAACGGATTATCCGACCCGTCCGGATTCTTGCCTTTTTCGGTCCATTGGTTCAAATCCACGTCGAGCACCGGCTGCTGGTTGATGGTACAGTGCAGGCGGCTGCCCTGGACATCGATCATGCAGCGGTTCCAATCCTGAACCTTGATTTCTGGCGCACGGTCTGGCTCGCGACAACCCCACAGCGCGCCGCAGGCGCGTTTGCCCTGGCAGCGTTTGTTGCCCGGGTCGCCCAGCGCGATCATGAGGCTGTTGATGCCGTGTCCGACCGTATCTGGGCAACGCAACATTACACCGCCGTCGGCATTGCGCGGCGGTCGAAACTCGAAGGTCAGCGTGAAATCGGCGAAACGTTCTTTTGTGAGCAACGGCCCCGGACGGCCCAGAAACCAGAGCGCGCCATCGCGCACGACCCAGGCATTGCGATCCAGGCGCAGTTGTTCGGTGAGTGCGCCGTCAAAAAGCACTTCCCAGCCATCCACCAGGTTGGGCTCGGGCGCTTTGTCGTCCACTGGTTTGGAGGGGGAAAGCGGTTTGATCCTGATGTTGCGATACGCGACTTTATCGCCATGGTCCTGAAACCCGATCAAGCCTTCACGCGGCTTATCTTTGACCGGCTTGCGATACTTGTTTTTCGAACCGTCGGGATTCTTGCCGGTTTCTGACCAATCGTCCAAGTTGACATCGATGATCTGCCTACCGTTGAGCGTCACGTCGACTTCCGGGCCTTTGAAGGCGATCAAGTAGCGGTTCCACTGCCCAGCCGGTTTCACCGCGTTTTCACTGGGCATCTGGCAATCGTAGAGCGCGCCGCACATACCATTGTTCATGTGTGGGTTATCATAGCTGTCAAGTACTTGGATCTCGTGTCCGTTTTCAATATAATTGCCACCATCCACCCGCAGCAGGATACCGCTGTTGGCTTTCTTTTCGACCAGGAACTCGAGGTCCAGGACAAAATCGCCATAGCGCCGGCGCGACCATGCGCAACCCCCGCCCGACCGAGTCCGCAAAGCGCCGTCATCACCAATACGCCAGTGATCGGGATCGGCTTCAAAGTGCTGAAGGTGCGAACCATCGAAAAGCACGACGGGCTGGTTCTGGGCCAAGCCATTGACCAGGAAGAATTCGCCATTGAACACACACGCCGCAATCAAAAAAAAGCAAACCCGTAAACAGTTACGAAAACAATTTTTGAAACGTTTCATGTTGACCAAACTACAGCGATGGCGCAGGGCTGTCAACGTAAAAATGAAGGAAATATCGTGTTGCTTTTTTTTGCCTATGTGATCAACCACTGACGAACTGATGGACACTGATAAGAATATGTGATTTAGTAGTTGGGCAAGTGAAAAGAACATGCAGCCCCTGCAAGCGAAGCAGCAACTGGAGACGACGATATGCAAAAACTGCGCCTGGGCATCAGCACCTGTCTACTCGGTGAACGCGTGCGGTATGACGGACAGCACAAACTGGACCAGTTTCTGGTGGAGACACTGGGACAGTATGTGGACTATGTACCGGTGTGTCCCGAGGTCGAGGCTGGGTTTGCCATCCCACGTGAAGCGTTTCGGCTGATCGGCGACCCTGACCATCCGCGCATGATCACGGTGCGCACCCATCTCGATGTGACCGAGCGAATGGAAAACTGGGCGCGCAAGCGGGTGGAGGAATTGCATAAAGAAGATTTGCAGGGCTTTATCTTCAAAAGCAAATCGCCCAGCAGCGGCATGGCCCGGGTCAAAGTCTACCCCGGCATTGAGGGCGGCATGCCGGTGTCCAACGGCGTGGGCATTTTCGCGCGCATGTTCATGCAGTCTTTTCCTCTCCTGCCGGTGGAGGAAGAGGGGCGCCTGCACGACATGCACTTGCGCGACAACTTCATCGAACGCATTTTTGTACTCAAGCGCTGGCGCGACATGCTGGCCACGAACCGCGGCGCATTGGTCGATTTTCATACGCGCCACAAACTGCTCATCATGGCGCACAACCAGGAGGCCTACCGCCGTTTGGGACGTATTGCCGCCACGTCCAAAGGGCGCAAGCAGAGCAACGTGTTTGAAGAATATCACGCGGAATTGATGAAAGCCCTGGCCTATAGAGCCACCCGAGCCAAGCACACCAATGTGCTGCAACACATGATGGGCTATTTCAAGCAAGATCTGTCCGCTGACGAAAAACAGGAATTACTCGATCTCATCCATAATTATCGCCAAGGCGACGTTCCGCTGATCGTACCCATGACCCTGCTCGGGCATTATGTGCGTAAATATCGCAAACCCTACCTGACCGCGCAGCTCTATCTTCACCCGCACCCGATGGAAATGCAATTGCGCAATCATGTTTGACCACGGCGGAGTTAGCCAATGATCCGGTTGTCTTCGCCCAAGTTGATACCTTTGAGCTTCATGGTCAGAGCTTCTGGATTGGTGGCCGTGGCCATACCGTGGGTTTCAGTGATCTTACCGGTGATAATGAGTTGGTAAATCGCTTCATTGAAACTCTGCATACCATCCGCCTTGCCGGTTTCAATCGCGGTCGGCAGAATCTCTAACTTGTTGTCCTGGATTAACTTGCGAATAGTTGATGTGTTGATCATGATCTCGATCGCAGGAACTACGCCGCCACTGGTCGAGGGGATCAGGCGCTGGGCGATGATGGACTGCATGTTGCCGGCTATGGCCATGCGCATCTGTTCGCGTTCATCAGCCGGGAAAAAGTCGAGAATACGGCTAATAGCCTGACCCGCTGAAGCGGTATGCAACGTGCTGAAAACCAAGTGACCGGTTTCAGCCGCGGACAGCGCGGCCTGAAAACTTTCCTTATCGCGCATCTCACCCACCAGGATCACATCCGGGTCCTGGCGCAAGACATACTTCAAAGCAGAGCGGAACGAGCTGGTGTCCAACCCGATTTCACGCTGAGAAATGACCGCGAGATCGTCGCGGAATAAGTATTCGATGGGATCCTCGATGGTGACGATACGGCAGCGCCGCGTCCGGTTGATATGCTGCAGCATGGCGGCCAGGGAAGTGGATTTACCGCTGCCCGTGCTGCCGCTGACCAGCACGATGCCGCGAGGGTATTCGGCTATCTTCTTGAGCTGTTCGGGCAGGTTGAGTTCCTCGAATTCGGGAATCTGGGTTTTTACATGACGCATGGCGATCGCTGGTGAACCGCGACTCATGAAAACATTGGTTCGGAAGCGACCGACACCCTTTTCAGAAAGGGCAAAATCAACTTCGTTGCCGCGCTTGAACGCTTCTAAATCATTGGGGCGCAAGACATCGTCAACAATTCGATACATTTCATCAGGACCCAACGCTTCTGTATCGACCCAGTCCAGTTCACCACGCACCCGCAATACAGGTTTCTGCCCCACGGTCAAATGGATATCCGAAGCCTGCCGCTGAACTGCATACTCTAAAAGTTCATACAATGCTGACATACAAGATCACTCTGCTTTGTTATACATTTCAATTCATTACGCACATGTTCTGGGATGTCGATGAAATGCACCCAGATACGAAACATGCCCTTTTCTTCTTCAAATTGACAATACGCCACAAACCCGTTGCAGTCAATGCTTCTTTGCGAAGAATCGAAGGGCACGGCCAGACTGAGACGCAACACGCGAAACACGGTCAATTCGCGCGGAGAATAGAAACAGACGCCCAACGGACAGCAGTGGAAAGAGGATAGGGAATCCACCACAGGCTGTTCATTATTAATATATATTTCGACATTTTTTTTCTGTTTTACAGGGACGTCCATTGCAGTATACATGTTGCTCCGTCCGACTATAGTAGCTCACCGTTAATATAACTACAAAACCATACTGCACAACAACGGCCCTGTCAAATGAGCTTAAGCGTTTTTTTTATGGCCCGCGCATTCACTTGAAAATGTCGTCAGCCGTGTCAAACCGTCCGTCCGGACCGGCGGATCGCAGCCTGGCCCGCCCTTGATCGACCATATAGCGGAAGGGGCTTTTCCGTCCGTCGCCGGGAACGGTATCGTTGTCCAAAAACGGCCCGACATTATCCTGCGCCACGATCAACTCGCCCAAGACATCCAGCCAGCGACCCTGTTCCATCTGATACATGGACAGCGATGCTTTGATCGTGACCATATTGGCTTTGGTGCTTTTAATGCGGACATTTCTCAGGTGCTGTTGGACGCCGAGCACGGCAGCCGAGGACAGGATGCCGATAATGGTTACAACAAGCAGCATTTCAATCAAGGTGAAACCTTCATCTCCTGATGTAGAGAATAATCGTCTATAATTGCATATATTTATGTAGTCCATTTTGCTTTTTTCCTCCATCTTGTAGTTTTGTAGATATTGTCATAGGAAGCGGTGAATTCGTTTAAAAAGAAAGCCTTTTTCGCAGATTGCGTGGATGGAGCGTCAAGGCTGAAGGGTTCAGCTCATTTACTTGCAATGTGTTGCGATCATTTTTAGCGGCTCCCATTTGTTGGCGGAAGACCCAAAAGAAAAATATTTATTCACGGTTTCAGTGTAGTTTTGCTTCGATACGGTATCCGGCAGGCATCGACGTCTTACCTGGTTATAATCAAACCGTAATTTTGTAATAGAAGGTTCTTCCACGGTTTTTTCAAGGTTGGAATCATGAAATCGCCAGATAATCACCAAGGATTCAGAACGGTTTTAATGGTGGGACCGCCTATCCTCGCGACGGCGCTTGTCAACCCACTGAACAACGCGAAGGATAGTTGAACGGGCGGGGAGAACTTGCCGGCTCCCCGCCCGCCTTATTGCGCTTGAACTCATTCAGGATCGTATAAGGAACCACCGATGACACCAAGGACCAAGGGACAGGGAGCAGGGAACAGTGGCTTATTTTTCAGCGGGCAGCAAATGGTCGCAGATAAACGTGGCGTCACCGCCCCAGCCATGGTAGCGCTTATTCGCGTTTTTCACGTCATCGGCCCAGTAGGTGCATTCCACTCCAAGTTCTTTCAACTTTTTACACAAGTGCTCACCAAACTTGGGATGGTGAGTCGCGTTGCCTCCGTCCGTAGCCGGCACATGATCTTTCTGGCCGCCATAGGACAATTGCATGGGCGGGTCATCGGTCGAGGCCTGGGCACAGGCGGAAAAATCCTTGATATAGAGCAGCAACGCCTCGCGCCGATCATAGAAGTATTGAAACGCTTCGTCGCCTTTTAACTTGGCATAGGCCTTGTCTTTGCGCCGGTCGAGAAAGACATGGTGGCCGTAAGCAATGCTGGAGATCCAGGCGCGCATCTGCCTGGGATCGAGCGTGGTTTGCGCCTGGCACGGAACGGAGCACGCCACGCGTGTGGACACGCGCGCGATTGGATCCGCGCTTTCGGGCGCGGCCAGGTCGTCGACCATGGCCAGCCAGGCGCTCGATGCGCCGCCAGCACTGCCTCCGGTGAGGCAGATCCGGTCAGGATCGATGCCCAGTTCCTTGCCGTGGTATTTGATAAACTGAATGGCACGGGCCGCATCCAGCAGCGGCGCGGCCACAGGCACGGTCATGGCCGGATGCTGCATGTATTCGCCCAGGTAACGGTAGTTGATCGATGCGTAAACGATGCCGGCTTTGAGCACGCGATCGTTGCAGCCGGGCCCCTTGTCCAGCGCGGACCAGCCGCCACCATGGATATTGATCAGCACAGGCCGGGCCGGATCCTGACCAGGCTTGAAGCCGTCAGGGTAATACACGTCAAACGTATGGCGCCAGTGCGGACCGTAATGACGCGAATGGACATCTGGCCAACGCTCCTTTTTCGCGCCGCCAATCACATCGAAACGCACGGGCAGGTCGCCGTCCTTGAACGTGATGGTTGCTTCAAAACCCTTGGCCTGGGGCAAGACCTTGGTCACGGCTCCCACGATGAGCAGGTCCTTGACTGCAGGGATATTGCCCCAATGGACCTCGCGCGACGGCACCGTGGCCCAGGCCGGAGCCTCGATCGCAACACTGGTCGGGGCAAGGGCCGTAACCAGGTATCGGAAACTGCCCCAGGCGCAATTAGGCTGGAATTCGAAACTTTTTTCCGAAAAGTTTGTAATGCCTTCTTTCTTATTCACGCCCATATTGAACCCGCCGGGCAAAACATCATAGGGCGTCACAAACCAGAAATTCTGACTGCCGATCAACAACCCTTCAGCAACCGGCAGATACCAGCGCTGCTCAGCGCCATCCTGGTCAGCAAAATATTTTTCAAAGCGCTGGTTAAAGGACGGGGCAGGCTCAGCAAAAGTCAGAACCGTACCCAAAAGCATTAATATGGTCATCATCCTACACTTCATCTGATTACTTCTAATGATCGCTATTATAAGTTTAACCTCCAAAACAATGGTTCTCTATTTTGTTTAAAGCCTGATACTGTCAATTGCGTCTTCTACTTAATCAAAAAAAACACACCAAGGTCTGGCGATTTTTCATTATAATATTCAATAGCTTGTATTAACTCATTAGAAACGGTCTATACATATTTCCACTTATCGTCACCAATTATTTTTATTATTTTTATACTTTGATACGTTCAATCAACCTATCAGCAATCACACAGCCTCTTTACTTCTTATAATGGTAGTGCTTCTTTTTCTAATAGTGTAATATTCATATATATGAAAACCAATCTATCATTCATTAATTCTAGCTGATTTTTGTATGATATCAAACCTAAAACCTATTCCTTGCTGAAAATATTTTCTGAACTTTTGATATGTTAAGAAGCGGCTTCACGGATGGGACGCCTCGGCCATCCGAGCTTCGGCCAGCCTGGCTTTCAGCTCTATTACGAGCCCGAATGACGGCGCCAGTCCGGCGGCTTTGTCCAACGTGGCGCCGGCCTTGTCCAGCCATCCAAGGGCCAGCGCACAACGCGCGGTTTCCACCAGCGTAGCCACATGGTCCGGCTCGCGCGCCAGCGAACGGCGCAACAGGGCATACGCCTCCCGGACGCGCCCTTGTTCGAGCCGGATGTGGCCCAGCAGGCGCAAGGCATGGGGTTCCTCGCCCAGCAGATCGAGCGCTTCGCCAAGGGCATGGGCGGACTCATCGTATTTGCGGGCCCAGTTCAGCACTTTGCCCAGCCGCAAACAAGCCTGACCGAGCGCGGCAT
>CAZOLK010000100.1:14258-17470 GCA_964580325.1 uncultured Verrucomicrobiota bacterium
CACGCGCCGCGGCAAACGCCTGATCCAACGCCTCTGGCGTATAGCTCAACAAATCCAGATCAGCCATGACGCGCACCAGTTCACGAGCCAGTGCTTCATGCCACTCGATGCGCAAATGCACGTGATCGTGGAAAAACGCGTTGCCCGGCAGTTCGTGGCCGAACCGCTCGCGTGAAGCGCGGCGCAAGTGTGCGTCGAAATCGATGCAGGGCACGTTAAACCGGGCGCAACAATCGCGTACGTCCTGCTGCATGGCGGGCAGGATCCGCAACGGGCAGACGTCCTCTTCCAGAGCGGTTACAAACGCGTCGCGTGCTTCGCTGTGCCGCCCCATGCGGCTCAGACGCCGGCCAAGTTCAAACCAGGTTGCGGCATGGCGCTGGTCCAACGCCAGGGCCTGGCGCAACAGCATCACAACCGCGGCATCGTCCGCCGCGGCAACCTGGCGCATCAACGCGTCCCAGACCGGCTGGTCCACGACCCGCCAATCGTCGCGGTGTGTGCTTTTGAACGGCGACATGCCCCGCAGGTTGACGCCGGGCACGACAAATATGATCGGACACCCGGCCTGGTGCGCGGTTAGGATCATGCGCTCCAGGTTATGGCGGAAGTGATGCAACACCTGGCGCTTGAACACCGCATCGCGCTCATAGGCCTCGAGGCCGGAAGCCTGGTCCAGCAGCGTCTGCACCTCGCCGCCCAGCCGAAAGCGTGCATCCGTGTCGGGTGCGGTGGCGCGAGCGCCTTCCAACACGCGGGACAGCGCGGCATAGGTGCGCGTGCCATACAGGCGGGCACCCAGGTTCAAGACCCAGGTCGGGCTGGCCGAAAAACGGGGATAGGTGCGGCGCTCGAGGAATTCGTTGTGACCGCAATAGACAATGAACAGATCCGGCCGATATTGGCGGCATTCATCCATCAGCGCCTGAACCCGATAGGAAGCATAACTCAGGCCGCCGGCGTTGATCGCTTCCCAGGTACGCTGCGGCGCCAATCGGTTCAGCACCTGTTTCAGCCAGCCTGAAAAAGCGGTTTCATGGGTGAACGGCCGTCCATGAGTGGTCGAGCCGCCCATGCAGAAAATGCGAAACCCGCTAGCCGGCTTTTCCAGGGTAAAGCGCTGGTGATTGAACAGCGGGATTTTGTACGGGTTGGTCTCCAGATAGCCACCCCCCCCGTTTTCCCGGCGCCGGATAAAGAGCGAATTAGCGTGCGAAAACCCGACAAACGGATCGCGTTTCACCGGCAGGGCGTCACACCCGCCCAGGATCAACAGGCCTTCGGCAATCGCTAAAAAAAGGAGGGGCGACAACAGCGCCAGAGCCAGCCGCGCCAGGTTGCGTCGGCATCGCGCACGCCGCGCGGATCGTTCAATGGGCCGGCGCATGACGCTGTCCTCGCTTGCGCAGGGCTACAGGCGAGCCGGCCCCAGTTTTGCGCATGGTCATGTAAAAATGGCTCAAGGATTTAAAGCCCGAACGCGCCGCGACTTGATCGAGCGGCAAATCGGTTTCAACCAGCAGCCTGGCAGCATGCTCACAGCGCAATTCGTTGAGCAGGGTGACGAAGGTCTTGCCAAAATGACGCTTGAACCGATTGAAAAACGTGGTTTTACCCAGGCCGGAAAGTTTTACGACATCGCTCACGTCTATGCCTTCGGCATAATGCGTGGAAATGAAATCGAACACATACTGCATGCAAGGATCTTCCGCCACGCCAGCGGCCCCAGATGCGTCGGGTGCCGTGGCACGATAGGCCTGGACCAGCAACGTGGTGAACACGCTTTTATAGACCGCGGCGCTGCCTGGCAGCGACTCTTTGTATTCCCGGGTAAGCTGAGAAAACAGGCTGTCCAGAAAATCCAGTTTTTGCGGGGCGGCGAGGATCGTGTTACGACCCTGCCGGCACATGCGTTTGAAGTGCTCGAGCATGCCGCAGATTTCACGGTCCGCTTCGTTATCGCCATCAAAAAGCGATTCTGGAAAAAACTGAACCCGGCAGGTACAAGCTTCTCCCGGCGCCGCGCAGCTCATATGCGGCTGCTCAGGAGGAAAGAGGCACAGATCGCCCGCATGCACGGTTTCGACGCCATATTCCGTATGATGCCGCCCCGCGCCCGTCACGCAGAGAAATAGCTCATGATTCCTGTGCCGGTGCAAAGGCAAAGGCGGAGATTTGTGCAGTTCACAATAGTCCGACCTGAATAATCGCATAATACTACTCTTTGTCCAGTATTATACGGCAAATTATTCTATCCGTCAACTGGCAGTTAGATTCATTATAAGCTTGACAAAAAAGCCCCGTTACGTATCTTCAGTTTTCAAAAAACTGTAGATAGCGATATGGGAAGGAAAACAGAGCGTGCCAAGTTGGTTCTAACCGACGAACAGCGTGAAAATCTCGAACAAATAAAGGGATCTCAAAAAGCCACTTTTCGTGAGGTACAAAGATCGAGGATTATGCTGCTTTATGCTGATGGGGCTTCCATCAGTGACATAAAACGAAAGGTTCAAATGAGCAGACCTTCAATATACAAATGCAAGATTTTTATCACAGACCGTTTGAGCCATTGATCGATATGGAATATCTGTGTAAAGCAGCCAAGGCGACAATATGGCGCATCCTCAATGATCGCGATATCAATCCGCATAAAATCAATTATTATCTTGAACGTCGCGATCCTCAATTCAAAAAAAAATGCAGGATCTTTTGATGGTTTACATAGAAGTCAATATGCAAAATGATGCGGAAGAGTCTTCGGATACGATAACCATCTCAGTTGACGAGAAACCGGGAGTACAAGCGATTCAAAACATTGCGCCGGATTTACCTCCCGTCCCGGGAAGGCATCCGTGTGTAAAGCGCGATTACAAATACAAACGACTTGGAACGGTGTCCATTCTGGCTGACCTGGATCTTCATGATGGCAAGGTAATTGCACAAGTGCACGACAGGCACAGGAGTTGCGAATTCATCCAATTGCGGGATGAACTTGACAAGAGCTATCCATCGCAATGTACATTGCGCATCGGGGCAAAGAAGCCTTGAGGCCCATCCTGTGTATGGTCAATCAAAATCGCGAATATCTATGGGGTACTCAACGTCGTGGAGAAATCACGCGCAATAGCGAAGTCGCCAGATTAATAAGTCCAGTCAGCCTGCTTCCTATTGCATAAGGTTCGTAGTCCAGGCTTCAGCCTGCTTCCTATTGC
>CAZOLK010000101.1:0-14692 GCA_964580325.1 uncultured Verrucomicrobiota bacterium
CGGTCCGGCCGGCGATCTGTTTGTGGTTCTGCATGTGCGTGAACACTCTTTGTTCAAGCGTCAGGACGAGGATATTTTCTGCGAACTGCCCGTCCCGTTTCACATTGCCGCACTGGGCGGCGACGTCGAGGTGCCAACCATCCATGGTTATGCCCGACTCAAAATCGCGCCCGGCACCGAGAGCGGGAAAATCTTGCGCTTGCGTGGCAAGGGCGTGCCCGACATCCACGGTTATCGTCATGGCGACCAGCACGTTCGCATTGTGGTGGAAGTGCCCGCGCACCTCAACGGCAAGCAGAAAAAATTGCTCCAGGAATTCGCCAATACCTTGGGCGATAAGAATTTCCCGCTAAAAGTAGCCATGCACAAAGTGGCCGAGGATTTCTACGAGAAAAAAGAGGTTATGGAATCCAAGTAGCGGATGATTCGTTGTTATGTCGAACCAGGTGCCCTGAAACAGGCGCGGATAACCCTTTCTGCCGAGGAATCGCGCCATCTGGTCCAGGTGTTGCGCTGCAAGCCGGGTCAGGCGGTTACGTTGCTGGACGGTCGCGGCAGTCGCGCAACCGGCGTTCTGGAACAAGTCCATGCAAAGATCGCGCACGTCAGTATTCGCGATGTCGAACAGTATCCGCGGCGCACACCGGAACTGGAGTTGATTTTCGGGCTGCCCAAAGCTCAGAAAACGGATTTGATTCTGCAGAAAGCCGTGGAACTGGGCGTGGACCTGATCCGGCCAGTCATGATGGCGCGCAGCGTGGTCCGGCTCGATGGGAGGCAGTTGGTCAACAAAACAGAGCGTTGGCAGGCCATTGCGGTGAGTGCGGTCAAGCAATGCGGCGCCCTGTGGACGCCGGATCTGGCGCCTGCACTCAGCTTGGAAGCGGCGCTTGAGGCCAGCGGTTCGGACCCGCTGCTGGTCTGTTCGCTTTCTGCGGATGCAAAGCCGCTGAAACTGGTGCTGACCGGGTTGGTCAAGCAACGGGAGCATGTGTATGTACGCAGGATCAGGCTGGCCATTGGACCGGAGGGTGATTTCAGTCCAGCGGAGCAAGCGTTGCTGAAACAACGAAGCGCCCGCCTGGTATCGCTGGGCACCCATACGCTGCGAACGGAAACGGCCGTGCTCTATGCACTGGCCATTTTAAACTACGAATGGTTCAACTCTTCTTTTTGAGTTCAGGTTCGTCCGCGCTCTTTTCCGCGGCAGCCGTTTTCTCGATTCTCTCAAGTTCATCCGGTTCTTCAAGGCGTCCGCGTTTGAATTCACTGATGCTTTTGCCCAGAGCGTGAAAGAATTCGGGAAGCTTTTTGGCGCCGAAAAACAGCACCAGTACCAAAGCTACCAACAGCAATTCACCCATTCCGGGCGGCCCACCGAGCAAACCTATGCTCATACTCTATTCCTTCCTGACCTTATGGTTTGACGACGTCGCCCCGCTGGGGGCGTCCTTCCAAAATACGGGCGGCCACGAACGGCGGATTGATCATGTCCAGCACGCTGGCAGTCGCTACTTCCAAATGACTACGGTATATTCTCACCTGTTCATCCGGTTTTGGCAAGGACGATGTACACTTCAAAATCAGGAACATGCCGTCAGTATCCACGTTTTCCACCATGCCAATGCCGTGAGTTCCGGCGCCGAGAGGTTCGGCCTCGTCGCGTAACTCCTTGTCCACGAAAACAATAGGGTCTGGCGTCGCCGTTCCGCAACCCTGGAACAACCCGCAGCCAAGCAAGCCCCATAACACTGTTCGGCCGATGGTTATCCATGCATTTTTTATTCGCGCGTTCATGTTTTATGTTAAAATGATCTATTCAAACGTATCTTTTTCTGCTATTTTTACCTCTTATGCAACAAGAAAAAGAGCAACCTAATCCATTCCGGGAATCCGATGACATGTTGCGCGCCGGCATGGTTGCCATTGTGGGCCGGGCCAATGTGGGCAAGTCTTCGTTGATGAACGCGATCCTCGAGGAAAAGGTTAGCATTGTCAGTCCGGTCTGTCAGACCACGCGTAACATGATCCGCGGCGTGTTGACCGAGCCGCGCGGGCAACTGGTGTTTCTGGATACGCCGGGATTGCACAAGGCGCCGTCGGACCTGGGACGGGTCATGAACAAGGTTGCGCGCAAGGCCATTGAGGGTACGGATCTGGTTTTGCTGGCGCTGGATGTGTCCGAACCGCCGCACCAGGAGGACGAGGGCTGGATCCGACGGCTGGTGCGCGAAGAAACCCCTGTTTTGGCGGTGCTGAACAAAATCGACCTGGGGTCTTCCCATGAGCAGGCGTTCAAGATGTTGTGGCAGGAGGTTGAGGCGGCCAAGGCCGGCGCAAAGCCGATGGAATGGCTGCGCATCTCAGCCACAAACGGCCAGGGGGTGCAGGAACTGATCACACGCCTGTTCGAGTTGGCGCCGGTTGGGCCGCCGCTGTTTCCCGAAGACGTACTCACCGATTTCCCGCGCAAACTGGCCATGGCCGACACGATTCGCGAAAAGTTCTTTTTCCGGTTACGCGACGAACTGCCCCATGCGCTGGCCGTGTTTGTCGACCAGATTATGGAAGAAGAAAAAGGCTGGCAGGTTCAGGCCACGGTGTATGTGGAGAAGCATTCGCAGAAAGTGATCGCGATCGGCCACAAAGGCCGGTTGATCCGTGCTGTGCGCCGGGCCGCGGAGCGCGAATTGAGCGAGTTGTACCAGATCTCGGTTAGTGTCGATTTATGGGTCAAGGTTGAAAAGAACTGGGATCGCAATTTCTGGTTGCTTAAGAAGTTCGGGTATGTTTGAGTGCTCTCGGTCTTTTGATTTTCGTTGGGATAAGGTTTTGAAAGCGTTATGCGAAGCGTATATCAGACAGTCTGGATAGTGGCGATTGGAATTTGCTTTACGCTGTCCGTTCCCGCCGGTGACTTTGAGCGTTTTGATAATTGTCGGCTGGCTAAACGGTGGTGCAACGACGGCGACAGTTTTATGGTGACTAGCGGACAGCGCGAATTGCACGTGCGCCTCTATTTCGTGGATTGTCCGGAGACACACGGCGGGAAAGACGTCAACATGCGGCGGATTTATGCCCAGATGCGCTATTTTGGCCAGTCCAACGTCGTCCAGGTGGTGCGTCATGGCCGGCAGGCGACCACGTTTACCAGGGATTGCCTGAGCGAGCCGTTTACGGTCCACACGGCGTTTGCCCAGGCGCCCGGCGCGGTCGGGTCCAACCGCATCTATGCAATGGTTACTTGTGCGGATGGCGAGGACCTGGGCTTGAAGCTTGTGCGCAACGGTTGGGCGCGCGCCTATGGCGTGGGCCGGGCCGGACCGGACGGCATGACGCGCGATGAACGCAAAGCGCGCCTGGCTGACGAGGAAATAGCAGCGGCCATGCGCCGCAAAGGCATCTGGGCCACGACCGATGCCGAACGCATTGCTGTCATGCGCGCCGAGCAACGCGCCGAGGAAAAGGCGCTGAGCTGTATGGAGCTTGGCCTGGACGAAGACGTGGAGTATCCGCTGGATGTCAACCAGGCCGCTGCCGCTGCCTTGCGCACCATTCCTGGAGTGGGCGAGGTGATGGCCCAACGCATTATTGCGGGCCGGCCCTATCGCACCCTGACGGAGTTGGAACGCGTCAAAGGCATCGGGCCCACTACCGTGGGGCGTTTGGCGGAATACCTGGAAGCGTCCCGCCTCTGAGCCGACGCATGGGGGAGGGGAAGCAGGGCGTCTCGCCCCTATGCTTCCGCAAGATAGTTTTGCGCCTGCCCGCCAACCTTCATCGCAAATTTCTTTTTCATTCCGCTTGCTTTGCAAACATGCCTATGATGAAAATGCCCGATGTTGAGGACGCGGATGCGGTCTACGACGATTATCCGCACCACACCATCGCCTACTACATGGTGGGATTGCGTCCCTATCGCCAGTCCGACGGCCATGCACTGAGAGTCAGCTTTCCGGCGACCATGGAAATTGCCGGCAACATGTTGCTGCGCATGTACGGGTCAGGGATCTTGGGTCAAAGTGCCGGAAGCGGCTGTTCCCGGAAAACCCTTCCGGATCCAGATCACACCCTCGGCGTTATCCCAATGTTCGGCAAACTCGCCCGGAAAAACATGAAACTGGTCGTTCAAGCGGCATAGGCGGCCTTAATCTTGATCCGCTGGTGCAAGTGTGGCGAATAGCAGCCCAGGGATGATTCTGTTTTTCATACAGAACGCTGGCTTATTCAACCAGGTCGATGACCGGAAGGCCGTCCATCATTTCTAATAACGTTTTCGCAAATTGTTCACTTTAAAATAGTAAGCGATGATCCGCAAATAGCGTCTTGACAAGCCATGAAATTCATCTTTATGTTTTATCATTTTATCATTTTTTTCTAAGCACTTTGAGGTGTAAAGCAATGCATGTGATACAATACAACGAATTGAAACCGGCAAAACTGAAGAAACAGTTCGAGCGCGTTGTCGGATTTCTCGAGCAAGGCGATTTCAAGTCCGCGGAAGTGAAAAAAATGGCGCCGCGCTATTTATATCGCGCCAAGTTGAACCAAGCCGACCGCTTGCTTTTCAAAATCGGTGCCTACAAAGGCCAGACTTGCATTTTGCTGCTGGAGATCGTTCACAACCACGCCTATGAGAATTCGCGCTTCTTGAACGGCGCCGTGATCGATGAAACGAAATTGGCGCCGTTTCATGAACCGGCCCAGATCAATGAACAAGACGCGGAAAAGCTGATTTATTTCAATCAAAAGGAAAAAACCTTCCACGTGCTGGACAAAATTCTGTTCTTCGACGAGGTTCAGGCGCAAACCTATCGATTGTATATGCCGCTGATTCTCATCGGGTCCGCGGGCAGCGGGAAAACCATTCTGACGTTGGAAAAAATGAAGGTTTTAACCGGCGACATCCTCTATGTCACCCATTCGCCCTACCTGGTTGAAAACGCACGCAACCTTTATTATGCCCAAGGTTACGAAAACGAGGCGCAGAACATCGACTTTCTTTCCTTTAAAGAGTACCTGGAAAGCATTCGCGTGCCCGATGGGCAGCCGGTCTCTTTTCGTTCCTTCTGGGGCTGGTTCCAGCGTCACCGCGCCTCTTCGCCGGTCAAGGATTCGCACAAAATTTTTGAGGAATTCAACGGCGTGCTCACAGGACGATCGGTTGACAAGCCATACCTGGAGCGCGACGATTACCTGAACCTGGGCATCCGTCAATCCATTTTTCTGGACCGTGAGCGCGAGGCTGTTTACGATCTGTTTGAAAAATACCTGGAGTGGCTTGCGGACAGCCATGGATATGACCAGAACATACAAGCCTGGAAACACTTGGCGCTCTGCACCGCCCGTTACAATTACGTCGTGGTGGACGAGGTGCAGGACCTGACCAACGTTCAGTTGCAGGTCATTCTCAAGTCCCTCAGGCAACAGGAGCATTTTATTTTATGCGGCGATTCGAATCAGATCGTACATCCGAACTTTTTCTCGTGGTCAGCGCTGAAAACTATGTTTTACGAATCCCGGGCCAAGCTTGCGTCCGGCAAACCGACGTCCGAGATTGTGCGCATTCTGCACAACAACTACCGCAACGCGCCTGAAATCGTGGACGTCGCCAATAAACTGCTGAAAATCAAGAATACGCGGTTCGGCTCCATTGATCGCGAAAGCAACTATCTGGTCCATTGCGTGTCGGAACAACCCGGGGAAGCCGCCCTGCTCAAAGCGACCGATGCGGTATTGAAGGATTTGAACCGCAAGACCAGCCAATCCGCCAAGTATGCCGTGATCGTCTTGCGCGCAGAAGACAAAGCCAAAGCAACCCGCTATTTCATGACGCCGCTTGTCTTTTCCATCCAGGAAGCCAAAGGCTTGGAATACGAGAACATCCTGCTTTTCAATATCGTGTCGGAGAATGCGCAAGCCTTCAATGAAATCACGCAAGGCGTGACGCAGGACGATCTTGAACAGGAATTGAGCTATGCGCGCGCCAAGGATAAGAGCGATAAAGCGCTGGAAGCTTATAAATTCTACATCAACGCATTATACGTTGCACTGACGCGCGCCATGCATCGGGTCTACATTATCGAAGAACACATGAAATTGAAGCTCTGGGAATTGCTCGATTTTCGCACGACCCAGAAAGTGGACATCAAGCAGGAAACCTCGTCGCAAGAGGATTGGAAGGAAGAAGCGCGCAAGCTCGAAATGCAGGGCAAATTGGAGCAAGCCGAAGCCATTCGCAAAAAACTGCTGCATACCGAGGCGACTCCTTGGCAACCGCTGGATTGGCAAAGCTTGGAAGCGTTGCGGCGCGACGCTTTCGATCCCGACAACTACAACAAGAAGGCTAAAAAGACTTTGTATGAATTTGCGCATATACATGGATTGAACACAGTGTTTGAAGAGCTGGTCAACCAAAAATTCAACCGGGCGAAGAACCCGCAAAATGACGCCAAAGCCATTTTCCACAGGTATGACCATGCCTATACGCAATCGACCATGCACGGCATTGGAAAAGAACTGGAAAAATACGGCGTTCATTTTCGTGATCCCATGAACCGAACGCCCTTGATGGTCGCCGCTGGCGTGGGCAACCTGGAATTGGTGCGCCTGTGTCTCGAACTTGGCGCCAAGCTGGACGAACTCGACAATTGGGGACACACGCCTTTCCAGCGCTTTTTACTTGCTCTCTATGAGGACCATCCCATGTGCATCCGCCATGCCCACGCTTTGTACAAGGCCTTGGCCCCATCCAGCATCAAAATGAAAATAGAGGAACGCATGATCAAGATCGATCAAACCAAAGCCGAATTCCTTTGGCTCTCCTTTCTGCTGGCCTGTCTTGGACAAATGATGCTCAAGCATAAGAGTAAACGGTACCTTGCAACCGTCTTTTCCGGCGCTTCCTCCAAAGATTTCTTACAGATGCTCGAACGTTTTCCGGACAGCATTGTACCGCCCTATCGCAAGAAGCGCAGTTACGTATCGTCTGTGTTGGCGCGCAACGAAGTTTTCAGGGACGCGGGCGGCTGCATCAACCGTAAATTATTTGTCCGCGTCGCAAGGGGCTATTATGTCTTCAATCCAACGCTGCAGTTGAGCCTGGACAAGGGGTGGACGAATAGTTGCGATCTCTTGCAACTGCCCCGTATACTACAAACAGCACCTTTGAGCGCCAGAATCACGGCTGAAAAGATGATCCAGGCCAAAGACGATCCGCGGCTAATGGAAGAGTGGGACGGCGACGGCGATATCAATGAATATCCCTATAACTAACTTTTTGACATCGAGCACGCCCTTAGCCTTTCATCGGCCGGCATTTTGCTTTTACAGAAAGTAAGTTCAGGTGTAGCATGCATGTTGCTATTTTTACTTAAAAAACAATTGATTTATGCTTGACATGAATACCTATGGTCGATTAAATATAAAAATAACGTAAGGTTATTATGTTTATATTATGTTTATAAACGAAAGAATAGTATGGTAGTGCGACTGTCGGTAAAGGTGGGGATAAAAATGAAAAGTAAACGAGCAATGTCAATCATTTCAGAGTTCAAGCATGGACTGTACCTGGGACTCATGGTCGTGGGTATGGCGCTGCCGGGTTATTCGGATTGGACGCCGGGCGATGATTACAAGTGGGTGCAACTCCCGGACCTGACCCCAAACGGTATGGATGTCCGCACATTTGCTCCCATTATGCTGGCTGACGATTTTTTGTGTACCAACAGCGGGCCGATAACCGATATTCATATCTGGGGCTCTTGGTTTGGCGATATGCCGCTGGATCCGGAGGTGGTCACGTTCCGGCTCTCGATCTGGAGCGATATTCCGACCAACGAAATCATAGGTTACAGCCGACCAGGCGAACTGCTCTGGGAGGGCATGTTCACCAACGGTCAATACAGCGCACGTAACTATCATGACGTGCCCGAAGGCGAAGGATGGTACGATCCAAGCATTAGAGAATATATTTCTGCCGCAGACCGGATCATCTGGCAATACAACTTCTATCCTGAGAGTAGAGAGGTCTTTAAACAAGCCGGCACACCCGAAACGCCGGTGGTCTACTGGCTCGGTGTGCAAGCCCTGTTCGCCATGCCTGCGCCAAACCAGTTCGGCTGGAAATCCTCGGCTACCAACTGGAACGACGATGCGGTCTGGGCTGAGAGCATGGTCGAACCACTGAATTGGCAGGAAATGCGCTATCCAATAAACCATCCATTTGAAGGCCGTTCCGTGGATCTCTCGTTTGTCATCACCACCGCGGCGACCAACCTGTTCGATTTCGGCGATGCCGTGGACACGGGCCTCGCAGACTATCCGACCTTGCTTGCGCAAAACGGCGCACGCCACACCATTGTGCAAGGTGTGTACCTGGGCCATGCGATTGACAACGAGCCCGATGGCCAGCCCGATGTCACGGCCACCGGCGACGACCTGGCCGGCACTGACGATGAGGACGGCATCAGCTTTATCTCGGTCCTCACGCCAGGCACCAATGCCACGCTGGAAGTGGTTGCGTCCACGCAGGGGTTCTTATATGCCTGGATGGATTTCATGCACAATGGCAACTGGTCCGACCCTGGCGAAGATGTGCTCAAGGGTTTCCCGCTGATGCCTGGAACCAATCGCGTTCCCATCGACATCCCCGCGAACGCGCCAGGTGGCAGGTCGTTCAGCCGTTTCCGTTTCACCACCAACTTGGACTTGAGCCTGAGTTATATCAACCAGGCTTCCAATGGCGAGGTGGAAGACTACACCTTTACGGTCAAACTGATCGATTATGGCGATGCGCCATCGCCATACCCAACCCTGCTCGCATCCGACGGCGCGCGCCATTATGCCGGCGGTTCATTTATGGGTATGCTTTGGGATTACGAATCCGATGGCCGGCCCGAACCCAATGCTCAGGGCGACGATGCCCACAACCAGGACGACGAAGATGGCGTTATCTTCACCGCGCCGTTCATCCAGGGGCAAACCTCCAGTGTACGTGTTTCCGTGACCGCTCCCTGTTACTTGAACGCCTGGATCGACTACAACGCCGACGGTGACTGGGCGGATGTAGACGAACAGGTATGCAACGACAACGTATTGACCAGCGGGGTGAACTGGGTCGACGCCATTGTTCCCATGAAGGCCCGGGCAACCAATACGTTCACCCGTTTCCGTGTTGCAACGACCAATGGGCTGTCTTATGTCGGCCTGGCTGAAGATGGCGAGGTCGAAGATTATGAAATCATGATCGAGGAACCGCCACCGCCCTACGATTTCGGCGATGCTCCCACCAATTACCCGACCATGCGGCTTCAAAATGGCGCGCGCCATATCATGGTGACCAATATCCGCCTCGGTGCCGCGATCGATTGCGAGGACGATGGCCAACCGAGCGCCCTGGCCGATGGCGACGATGCCAACGGCACGCCGGACGATGAAGACGGCGTAACCCACCAGACACCCTATTATCAAGGCTCGCCGGCTATGGTGCAGGTCACGGTTTCGACCAACGTCTTTCTCAATGCCTGGTTCGATTTCAACCTGAACGGTTCCTGGGCCGACGCGCATGAGCAGATATTCTCCAATGTACAACTGGCCGCCGGCGTCACCAACCTGTCTTTTGCCATACCTGGTTCAGCTATGCCGGGTTATACTTTTGCACGCTATCGGGTCAGCACCAACAGCGGCTTGAGCTACATGGGCGAGGCGCCCAACGGCGAGGTGGAAGACTACCGCGTAACCATTCTCGAGCCTGCAACCACCTATGATCTGGGCGATGCGCCAGCGCCTTATCCAACATTGCTCATCGAGGGCGGCGCAGTGCATTGGACTCCCAGCAGCTACTACTTGGGCGTCGCTGTCGACAGTGAAACGGATGGGAAACCCGATCCGGCTGCACTGGGCGACGACAACACTGGGTCGCCGGATGACGAAGACGGCGTCAGCCTGACCGCCAACCTGGTCCGTGGCAGCAATGTCAACTGCTCTGTCCATGCAAATGCCACCAACGGTATCCTCAATGCCTGGTTCGATTTCAACCTGGACGGCGACTGGGCTGACATGGGGGAACAGATCGCAGTGGACCTGCCGTTGGCGTCAGGCGTCAATATGGTGCCGGTCAGCGTGCCGGTCAGCGCCTTGGTGGGCGAAACTTTTGCCCGTTTCCGCTACAGCGATGTGCCCGGATTGAGCTGGACCGGTGTGAGTACAAAAGGTGAAGTTGAAGACTATCGGTTCACCATCTATCAGCCCGGGCCATTGATCGACATCGTGTTCACCAACACATCAATGCTCATTTCCAACCAGACGATTTGTTTTGAGCTGTCGGAGATGAGCAATTACCTCTACCAGCTCCAGTACAGCTCCAACCTGCTGACCAATGTGGTCTGGCACGATATCGGCGGATTGGTGCGCGGGCCGGTAAAGCTGGTACAGGACACCAACCTGTCGCAGCGCATTAAGGTATATAGGATCCGGATACCCTATACAGCGCCGTAGGGCTGATAAAAAATTAAAGATCTCTGGTTGCATGAATAATATGTAGGTGAAATGGGTGCGCTCAGCAGAGTACGGTCGGCACTCCTTGCATTTTGCAAAATAACATAGTGTTGCTTGCAGGTACGGCAGGCACGAGTTCTTCCTTAAGGTTCTCGATTGAAGGCCCTTGGCTGGCTTGCGACACAGCTCCGACAAAGCTCTCAATGGGGATAGGCTAACTCCAGCGTAGCGTTCAGCTCCAGATGAACGCTACGACAACAGCCCTGAAAAAATTTTTTCATTTTTTTTGAACCTGCCGCGTTTCCCGGCGCTTAACTCTATGAATACGGCAATGGTAACGATGAAAAGAAAAGGAACGACCATGAACTTGAAGCCATGTAGAATGAGATGCTGGTCACGCAGGCCCTGAGCGTTGCCCTGGCAGCGCTGCCCCTTAACCCAAACTGGGCCAATATAGGATAACAATATGAAGAAGTTCAAAATAACCATTATTAAAATCGTAGTAGCCATCGGGATCGTAACTCTGATCAGTTTTTTTTCAGTTCAAACGAGTGAAATGAGGTTCGTCTGCATTGATGCTGATGATATCCGCCAAAACGCCGTGAATACCATGGGCCGCGATGTAGAACGGGAAGAAAGCGATATCCAACTCGATATCCAACTGAAAGAAAGCGAAATCCTCCCTGCGGCCTCGATGCCGGTGGTGACCGACCATTCCATAGACGACCGGGACGACATGTTGGGAATCATCGAGGACGAAGCCGGGTCGACCGCCAAGCAGGTGGGATCAGGACTGGCCGCCCAGTCCAAGGCCGACCAGTTCATGGAAGATGAGTTGTGGATCATCGAGAAGGCCGAAACCGGGTCGACCGCCAAGCCGGCGGATACGCCGACTCAGGGCGAACTGCGTGTTAAACAGGGCAACGTGGAGATTCCGCTGCCGCTCAAGCATACCGCTGTCAAAGCGCATATTTCCGGGTTCGTGGCCTCGGTCGATGTGACCCAGGAGTACCATAATCCGTATGACGTCAAGATCGAAGCGGTTTATGTCTTCCCTCTGCCCCAGAGCGCGGCAGTCAGCGACTTTGTCATGGTCATTGGCGAGCGGCGCATCCGTGGTATGGTGCGCGAGCGCGAGGAAGCCGAGAGGCTCTATGCCGAGGCACGACGTCAAGGCTATCGCGCCGCGCTGCTGACCCAGGAACGGCCCAATATCTTTACTCAGAAAGTGGCCAACATCGAGCCTGGTAAACAGATCGACGTCAAGATCACCTATTTCCATCCCCTGACCTACTACGACGGCGATTACGAGTTTGTCTTTCCCATGGTGGTTGGGCCGCGCTTCAACCCGGCTGGTTCGCAAAACGGGATCGGCGCCTTGCCGTGCGGCAAGCATGGCGCCTCAGGTCAGGCCGTGGAAGTGGAATACCTCAAACCGGGCGAACGCAGCGGTCATGACATTGCCCTGCAAGTCGACATCGATGCCGGCGTGCCTGTGGAAAAAGTGTACAGCCGCAGCCACATGATCGCCTATAAAAAGCAGGACAACGCCAACCTGCTGGTGCGGTTGAAAAAGAACGACGCGATCCCGAACAAAGACTTTGTGCTGCGCTATCGCGTGGCCGGCGAGCAGCTCAAGACCGCGATGATGGTGCAGCGCGGTGAAAAGGAAAACACGTTTGCGCTGATTATGCATCCGCCGGCTGAAATGCGCAACCTGCCGCGCATGCCGCGCGAGATGGTGTTCGTGCTGGACTGCTCCGGCTCCATGAGCGGCTGGCCCATGGATAAAGCCAAGCGGGCTATGGCGCGCTGCCTGCGCAACCTGGACTGCGACGACACGTTCCAGATCATCCGCTTCTCCGATAACAGCTCGAGCTTTGGCCCGCGGCCAGTACCGGCCACGCACGAGCATGTTGAAAAAGCGCTCGATTATGTCAGCAAGTTGCACGGCTCGGGCGGCACCATGATGATCGAAGGCATCAAAGCCGCGCTGGATTTTCCCCATAGCGAGGGCCGACTGCGTGTGGTCTCGTTTATGACCGACGGCTATATCGGCAACGAAAACGAGATCCTGGCCGCGATCCATCAACGCTTGGGCGCGGCGCGCATATTCAGCTTTGGCGTGGGCAACTCAGTCAACCGCTACTTGCTCGACCGCATGGCCTGGGTTGGCAAAGGCGCTGTGGCGTATCTCGGTCTGAACGAAAGTTCTAGCGATAAAGTGGACCTGTTCTATGACCGCATCGCGCACCCGGCCCTGACCGACATCGAGATCGACTGGGGCGACATGATCGTGACCAGCATCTATCCGCGCAAGATTCCAGACCTGTTCATTGGCCGGCCCTTGGTCGTGCTGGGCAAATTCCGCGGCAACGGCCGGACCACGGTCACGCTCAAAGGCCGTTGCGGCAAAGAGGAAGTGCATTATCCGCTGGAGGTCGATCTTTCTGCGGAAGAAAACCGGCATCCAGCCATAGCCCGAATCTGGGCCAGGTGGAAAATCAAGGATTTGTCCAACCAGCAGGTGCACGTAGCGTCCGACGAACTGCGCGACGAGATTCTGGGCACGTCGCTGGAATACAACGTGCTTTGCAAATACACCGCGTTCCTGGCCATAGACAGCAGTGCGAAAACCGCGGGCGGCTCTGGCATCTCGGTCAATGTGCCGGTGCACATGCCGGACGGCGTGCGCTATGAGACCACGGTGGTGGAAAGATGAGAAGGGGAGTTGGGAGTTGGGTGTTCGGAGTTCGGGGATCTTCCCGTCCGACATGTCCCGACTCTTCCCGAACACCTAACTCTCAACTCCTCCTCTCCCAAATTGAGGAACGATCATGCAGATTGAAGACCATTTGAAGAAGATCCTGCAACGCGACGAAGCGCGTTTCGCTTCGCGGATTCCGCTCGAGGCGGACCAGCGCGTGCAGGCGCTGATCGAGGCCCGCGCCAACGTTGTTGCGGTCCGTCTGCGGTTGCGAGTGCAATCGCGGATCGCCTATGCGGCGACCGCATTGTTGCTGCTGACGTTGGGCGCGGGCCTGGTCGTGCGCATTGCTTTGGTCCAGGTACCGGTCGATTTGGCCGGACCGTTGGCCGCGGAAACCGCGGTCGACGACGCGGACGCACGGCCCGTGGATATTGTCGATGCCTATCGCCTGGCCCTGCGCCTGGAAGCCGGCGAAACCTTATCTGGCGGTCGTGATGTGAACCGCGACGGTCGCGTTGACCACAGCGATGTCGAGATGCTGACCCGTCAGGCCGTGGCGCTCGGATCGCGGGCCGCCAATGGAGTATAATGATGAGAACATACTTTTATATTTGGACTAAATAAATCATAACCATTTGTAAAAAGTCTCGCAGAAAATAATACCTCCTCTCCCTGAAACAAATGAGATACGTTTGGGTCATATGGAACTTCATATAAAAATTTACCATCCAAAAATAAAAATCCAGCTGCATAAAATGGTTTTGGTGATCTTATTGGTTTGTTCATCTATTCGCCATCATCATTCCAAAAACTTGCTAAGAACATTGGCAAACCATTCGTTCCAAATTTACCATTATCCATAACAGGAAAACCCTTTTTCTTTATCTGTTCCTCTGTTGGTGGATAAACTGACAATACGGGTTTTTTTGAACCCTCTCTTCCATATGGTCGCTCCTTTGTTTTTTCATCTGAATACCTACAACGCTCCAACATTTCTATTAAATTCTTATCCCAATCCTTTTCAAAAAATGTATGTGAATCTATCTAAAAGAAATATTCCTCTCCCTCCCATAACTTACTACAATAATATCTAGCATAGGCTGGCCCCTTCGCATCTTTGTAACTCATATTATAATACCTTAAATTCTCAACATATGGCTAAATTTCTTTGCTATAACAATTCTCACTGGAGTCCTTATTCTACTCACAGAGTCCCACGAATATTCTTTGAGGCAAATTAGCATTTTTAAACATTGTTTGTAAAGTTATAGAACATTCCCCATCCCGATATGATGCAACAGATACAAAAATTGTACCAGGTTTCTTAGGATATTTCTACGTTGGTGTATATGGTATAAAATCACCACATTCAGAACCGAAGTTCTCTAAAAAATGTTCATTTAATGAATAATAACATTGAATTACAAATGTAAGCATTAAAAAAGCAACCATTAAAAAACCTTCGAAAAACTGTAACTTGAGGTT
>CAZOLK010000101.1:14702-15080 GCA_964580325.1 uncultured Verrucomicrobiota bacterium
TAACCATCCTATTTATAATAAAGAAAATGATCAAACTATTTTTAATATTACTTTTCTTCTAAATGACCCTTCCTCTTCGAAAATTAATGCTTTAACGGATATTTTCTGATGAAGCTCTGGTTAGAAATTCTAATATTTACAATTATGAACCATTCTCAATTCTGGTATGTAGATATTTATTTTTGTTTCTTCAATTTCTATAATATAACCTGAGTAAATTTTGTTTTCCTCTATTTACCATAGTAATTAAATCTGATTCTAAACCTTTTTTATATTTTTATATTCCTAGTTCAATTCTTATAATTTGTTACTAAATTTCTCCATAAGCTCGTCATTTAAATTTTCTGGAATTCCTATAAGTTTATTTATCTCATGTAT
>CAZOLK010000101.1:15090-17283 GCA_964580325.1 uncultured Verrucomicrobiota bacterium
ATAAAATCAATTAATCTTCTCAGAGGGCTTGAACTATGACAATAAATTAATTTGCAAATTTCAAGGTTACTATATTCAAAATAATTTGCAGAGGGTCCCTCAAAATATCTGAGAAAATCATATAATTCATCCGATAACCCAGATTTTCTCTCTTATTTTGAAAATATTTCAATTTATTATGTATTTCTGAAAATACCTGTCCTGTTTTCTTTTAAATAATTTGCAGCATTTTTATTAAATATGACCATTAATTTTTATATAGCTTCGTGACTATCCTCAGAATTTGTTATTTCAACCAACTCCTAAATAATATCATAATTATCATCGTATGAAAAATTTTATTTTATTTTCACATTTGTAATTTTTGGTATATAAATTTTATTCATTTCTCCTAATTTTATAATTTATTTAAATTCATTTAAGGGAATTTCAATATAAATAACCGTTTTTAAAGTATCGTCAGCTATCAGTGAACATTTTCTTTCCGATATACTTCTTGGAATCATAGGTATTGTCTCAGTTTTATTTTACTTTCTTAAATAAATTGTAGAAATACGTTTAATTTTTCTACAATCTACAACAAGCGGTACATTTGTAATGTATATTGATATTGTTTCCTATTATATAGAAAACGCATCATCAAGATCAACAGATCCAATAGGATCTATTGTATATATTTTATTTTTTAATTCCTTACACTTATGAAATCTAATTTAGTTCTTATCAATTTTTAACTATTTTTTAAACACTTTGTAAAAATATAGCAAATACTTACCAAATGCATCACGATCATCTGTATTACCAAAATCTTCGATTATCGTAGCATATTCATTATCTATTTGTTAAATAAGTACATATTTATTCTTATACTTTTTTGAAAAATTTTTAGTTTCCTTTTGATACGGTACTAAAAAAGTCTGATCTCTTGTAAAACATTTATAATATTTTTTTTGTCTATTTGGTCCACAGTAGCTTTGACGTGTTAATAGCAAAATACCCGCTTTATAGTTTTCCATATTTTATTTGAGTAAAAAAATATTTGACTAAACTATAATTTTTTTTGGGAATGTCTCGGAGATTTTCAATATTTTAATAAGTAGTTATAAATAGAATGTGTTCAAATAAAAATTTTTAGATGAAGAGAAAATTGGAGGAACAAAAAATTATTTAGGAAATATTTACAGAACTAAAATAGAATAGCCTTAATCATATTAAAATCAAAAATATAATATCTAAAATAGATAATAAATTCAAGGATTCACATTTTCTAAATTTTTACATAGGTAAATATTTCTTAATGATCTCAAATATTGCTTAGGCAAAAAATAGATTTTTTACTTGTATAAATCTTGAACCAAAATTTGCAGAACCATATTTTCATATAGCAGAAATTTATTCACTTGAAGATAAAAAATATAAGATACATAACTTAAATAGATATATTACACTTTTTGAACCTATTTTTAACAAAAAAACTATAGATCCCTTAAAACCTGGACATGCATTAATTAATTATGAATATAATTTAAGAATTTGTTCAATTATAGGTCCAATTTTAATAAAGGGAAAAAAATTTTCATATATACCTAAATATTATTTTCCAGTATATAAATATTTAAAAACTACTTACATTTTATAGGTTTTAAAAATATATGTGTAGGAATTGGAAACTATTATATGCAAACAAATACAGAGACGGCGCTTGAGTATTTTGCGGAGGGTTTACTTATTTAGTCACCAAAGGACAAAAATATATTTTCCAATATAAATTTTTAGGAAATAGATGCAATTCATACTACAAATTTGACCTTAGCGGATTCATATTTTATCACTAAAAACTATTGTATTTTAAATGTTGATAAAAATACTTTTTCAAAATTAAGTAATATTTATGATCATCTTTATAGGTTTTTTAAAATTCAGGATATAGAAATATTGGTTTCGGGTATTGGTGGCGCTGGTAATACAGAAACCTTACAGTATCTTTATCAAAAATTTAAAACTAACGATCCACATAATAGAGATGGTTTAAAACATTATTATAAACCACCTGATATAAAAAATATTAAAAAAGCGTTATATGTATTTGGTGACCCAACTTTATCAATTTATTCTCTTTACAGGCGTTCTGGAGGACCTAATGGAACAACACAATCTCTAAACTCTGATATGGGACCGAATAGGCATTTTAAG
>CAZOLK010000102.1:0-9016 GCA_964580325.1 uncultured Verrucomicrobiota bacterium
CACAAAATGTCATGTTATTTTCCCGTGAACCCTTAATACGACATTCAGGGAGAACGTCCTTCATCTGAAATCCGCAATTTGCAATCCCCTTGACACCCGGAAGCTTTTTGGTATCTTCTTCGTACATTGGTAAACGAATTAGCGATTTTAAAAAGGGAGAAAACCTTGAAGCATCTCATAGGTATATGCATGAGTTTGACAAGTTTGCTCTATATGAGCGGATGCGGCCGGCAGCCGGAAGACCTGGTCAGCTACCCCATGCTGTTGCAATCACTGCAACGCGGCGACCACCTGGCGCTTATGGAACACCAGGATTCGGGTATTATCACATCCTATGATCGCAGCGGGGGCAACGACGATTTCAATTGGTTTCTGCGCGACGGACCTGCCGGTTGGAAGGTGATTGCCGACCTGTCGGGACCAGGTTACCTAACGCGATTCTGGTCGACCACCTCAAAAATAGAAGGCAGACGTCTACGCTTTTACTTTGACGGAGCGAGCAAGCCTGCCTGGGAAGGGAGTCTTGACGAATGGATGGGCGGCACGGACCGCCTGCCCCTCATGGGACGTGAACCCTACTGCTGGTTCTCCCTGCTGCCCGTGCCTTATCGCAAAAGGTTGATTGTCATGACCGAAGCGCTGCGCGATGACGAGAAATTCTACTTTCAACTGAATTACGTCAACCTTCCCGAAGGAAAGAGCATCGCTAGTTTCAAACCGGCCTGGCTGGAACAATACAAAGCTGAACTGGATGCCTTGAAAGCCACCTGGCAATCCAAAAAGCTGAAAACGACCGAAACAGACGAGAAAAACGTGCCGCGCCAAGAGATCGCGGCCGGAACGCAGACGACTTTACTGGCGTTGAACGGACCAGCCATAGTACACGAACTCACGTTGCAGATCGACGACAAAGCCGCACCATCCGCGCTGGCTCGTGATCGTTTGCTTCGCGAACTGGTCCTGGAAATCCGCTGGGACGACTGTCCGCATGCCAGTGTAGCCGTTCCTGTTGGTGATTTTTTCGGCAACATGTGGCGTGAACTGCGTTATCGCAGCGCCTATTTCGGTTGGGAGAAAGGGCGCATGTACAATCGTTTTCCCATGCCGTTTGCCCGATCCATGCGCGTAACGCTACGCAACGAATCCGCGCGCGCCATTGGTGCCGCACTCGGTGTGCGCCATGCGCCATTGGCTTCATGGACCGGTGAATACGGTTACTTTCACAGCGCCTGGCTCAAAACCACTCCGCATCAGATCGGATCGCCGCACCCGATTCTAAACGTTAGGGGTACGGGCAAATACGTGGGCTGCCTGCTTGGAGTGCGCAGCTTTGACGATCCCCGGAAAACCTGGTGGGCGCTGGAAAGCGACGAAGTCATTTACCTGGACGGCGCGAGTACGCCCTCCTGGCATGGCACCGGACTCGAGGATTATTTCAACGGCGGCTGGTATTACGCCAATGCTTTAGCTTCGCCCTTCCACGGCATGCCGTTCAAAGTGCCGTACAATAACTACCAGTACCGGATTCACCAGGCAGACCCGATCTTCTTCACCTCATCGTTCGACATGATCTTTGAACGCGGTCCCAATCATGTCAGTCCGGTGGATATGGAGAGTGCTGCATTTTACTACCTGACCGAACCGCAACACGCGCCATCAACCCTGGCCGTGGCGCGGCAACCCGAGATCACGCCGCTGGATCAATATGTGATCATGCACTTGCTTCTCAACTACGAAGTGTTTAACGACTGGCCCGGCGCTATCCATGCCATTGACGCATTCCTGGAGAAGTATCAATTCCCGTTTAAAGCGGCGCTGCTGGAACGCAAAGAGGTTTACATGAAGGGGCGCAATACAGCCCCGCCGGACAAAGGATTGCTGGGCATATATTGCAATATGCCGTCCACAGTTTTTTTGGACGGAAAGCTGGTTGGCCAGGCCAACGACGACAAACGCATGCTTTTCTTCGATGTGGACTTGCCTCCTGGCGAGCACGTGATTGCGGCGCGCGCCCAATGGCGGCCCTACCCGTCCTGGTTTCAGCTCGCGCTCAAAACGCCGGATGGCATAATCGGCACGGACGGATCGTGGAAATGCGCATTCAATCCGACGGGCGACTGGTTTGCCCTGGACTACGACGACAGCGCCTGGTACCTGAGCAGTTCCTTGCGCACCAAAGGGCCACCCATAGAACCCTACGTTTGGCTGGAACCCAACAGAGAGGCGGGACTGCACGGCACGGCCTGGGGCATCAGTCCCGGCCGCACTTGGCCGGAGCAGAAAGGGTTTGTGGTGTACCGCAAACGCTTCAAGACCACACCTGGCGCGCAGTGAGGCGCCAGGCAACTTCAGCCTGGTCCGCGTGGGCCGCACTACGTTGCTCAGGCTCACTTTGACGCTTGCGGATTTGAAAGCCGCGAGTAAAACCGAGGACGAGTTGGTCAAGGAATTGATCACCGATATCGAGTGGGAAGAATGGCGGAAGACAGCAACGCCAATGACATAGACTTCGACAGCGCCGAAGCCACCAGGGCGTCTCAAAGAAGACAGGGTACTGGTGGAGTTGACCGTCTCGTTTTTCAGCCTGACTCCATCATCGCCGGTGACAAGGACGACGATGATGAGAAAGACGAGGACGATTGATCGTGCTTTTTATAAAACGACCTTCCCTTCCATCTTATTCTTTTCATGATTTTTTCGTGCTTTTTGAACGAATGCGGCCCATACTGTCTCCATTTTATTGACCAGACATAGTAATCCTAGTGGGAGACAATACGATGAAGAATATTGGAATTATGATTTTTGCTCTGTTGCTCGCCAGGGTCGCGGCGGACGAGCCTTCAACCGCCATACCCCTGTTGAATCGCGACAAGGTTATTGCCGCGGCCCGGGACCTGACCACCGAGCTGTATCCCAATGCCGATGACGTATTGATTGACGAATACGACCGCGTGGTCTATCGTCTTGACGGCACTTACCAGCAATGGAGCGATGTGGCGCTCAAGGTCCTCACCGAAAAAGGCAAGCGCGACAGCCGGACCCATTCCTTTTATTATACGTTGCCCTACGACACCATAGAATTGAAGTTATTGGAAGTGATCAAGCAGGATGGCACGGTGCACACCGTCGACATCGCCGCAAACAGCCGGGTCATGATTGACAAAGGCCAGATGAGCGCGAATATCTACAACCCCAACTCGAAAATTCTGCAGGTCAGCCTGCCGGACCTGGCCATCGGCGATATCGTGCGCTACATCAGTTACCGCAATGCCATAAAAACCCGTGTGCCCGATACCTGGAGCGACTATACGGTTTATGAATACACCACGCCCATCCGTCATGCGCTCTATGAGGTGATCGGTCCGCCGGAACTGCCCTTGCGCAGCATCGCGCTCAAGGCCGAGATGCCCGGCGCCATGACCAGCCGCGTCGACCGGACCGCGACCCAGGTGCGCTACATCTGGGAAGTGGTCAATCCCGTGCCTCGTATGTACAGCGAACCCAGCATGCCAGAACTGCACACCGTGGTCCAGCGTCTGCTGGTCAGCACGATCCCGGATTGGGAAACCGTGTCGCGCTGGTACTGGAACCTGTGCCTGTCCCGGATCGAAGCGGTCAACGAGGCCATGAAAACCAAGGTCAGCGAGCTGACCGAAGGTGCCAACGACGACGACGAAAAGGTGCGTCGCCTGTTTCGTTTCGTGTCCCAGAAAATCCGGTACATGGGCATCACCATTGAAAAAGAGGCCCCTGGTTACGAACCGCACGATGTCTCACTGACCTTTGACAATCGCTACGGCGTCTGTCGTGACAAAGCAGCCCTGCTTGTGGCCATGTTGCGCCTGGCCGGACTGAAAGCTTATCCCGTGCTGATCTACGCCGGACCCAAAAAGGATCCCGAAGTGCCCCAACCTTACTTCAACCATGCCATTGCCTGCGTGGAAAAGGCCGACGGCTCTTATACGCTGATGGATCCCACCGACGAGAGCACCAAAGACCTGTTGCCCGCCTATCTGTGCGATTGCAGCTACCTGGTGGCCAAGCCCGAGGGCGCCAGCCTGCGCACCGCGCCCATTCTGCCAGCCGCAGAAAACCTGCTCAAGGTCAACACGGTCGGGGAGCTGGATGTAACAGGCCGACTCACCGCCGAAAGCCGTTTTGTGTTCGAAGGCATCAACGATACGATCTATCGCGGCTATTTCGCCCACAGCAAACCGGAGGAGCGCGATCTTTATTTTCAGCGCAAGATCAAAGATGCGCTGCCCGGCGGCACATGCAAAGGCATCGTCATTGAGCCGGCGGATATCCAGGACGTGACCCAACCGCTGGTCGTGACCTTGCAGTACGAAGCCGACGATCTCTTTATCCAGGGTGAGAAACAGACCATGTTCAATGTGCCTTCCTTTGGCGTGCGGGTCGGCATTGTCAATGCCATCCTGGGCAATACCGGCTTGGACAAGCGCAAATACCCGTTTATGACCAAGATTGCCTGCGGCGTGCGCGAAACCTATTCGCTGCGCCTGATCGGCAAGGTCGGTGACGTGCTCTCGCTTCCGGATTCGCAACCCATCGACACCCCGGAAATGACCTGGCGCAGCACCATGAACATTGCCAACGAAACCTTGAGCGGAACCAATGCATTCATGCTCAAGGTGGTTGAATTCAGTCCGGATACGTATCTCGACCTGAAACAGCACCTGAAAGATATCGAATACAACCAGCGCAAGAAGGTCATCTTCGAAACCGCAAATCTGGATACGACCCGCGCCAATATGATCCTGGAAGACAAGCAGGTGGTCTATTGCCTGGCCAGTACGAACCGCTGGACCAAGAAAGTCTATGAGCGCAAGCGTATCCTGACCTATGCCGGCGTCAAAAAACACTCGGAACTGAAAGCGTCTTACAATCCCACCATGGAACAAATCAGCCTGGATCGCGCCGTAGTGATCAGCCCAGACGGTCAGACCACCAACGTGATCAGTGACAAAGAGATCAATATCATGGACGCCGGCTGGGTTGGATCGGCCCCACGCTACCCGGCGACGAAAATCCTGGTCGCCAGTTTACCGGGCGTGGAAAAGGGCAGCCTGATCGAATACGAAATGACCCGGAGCTGTTCCAACCAGCCTTTTTTCCATGCTTGCGAGTATTTCCGCAGCTATGATCCCGTGCGCGCCAAGTGTGTGCGCGTGATCTATCCCCTGGGGCTTTCCCTGTGCACCAGCAATACAGCGCCGGATGTTTTGAAGCAGCGCGAACTCGACTACTGCGAGACACCAGCGGGCATGGCCGGCATGGCCTGGTTTGTGCGTGATCAGCAGGGCGTCAAGACGGAAATGCAACTGCCGCCCTGGTGGACGGTCAGCCCGGCCCTGTTTATCTCCGCCGGCGATTGGCCTGCTTATGCCGCCACCGTTCGTCAAACACTGGACCGCGCCACGGTCGATCAACCGGATGCTGCCGCACAAGCCAGCCAACTGGTGGACGGGTTGAAAACCGATCATGAGAAAGTGATCGCCATCCGCGATTTTGTGGCTGCCAACATACGGCGCGCCGGTCCGGAAATCACCATGTTGCCTCTCGACGCTGTTTCTCCCGCGGATACGACCTTGCGCGAAGGTTATGGCAACCAGACCGACACAGCCGTCGTGCTGCTGGCCATGCTTAGGGCCGTTGGATTCCAGGCGCAGGTTATGCTGGCTTCGGACGCGCCCCGGATCGAGCGTCTGCTGCAACCACTGGTCGAAGTTCCCCAGCGCGATACATTCAACAGCCCGTTGGTCCATGTCCGGCTGGACAGCGAAACCTTTGTGCTCAACGATACGGATCAATACGCTGAACTGGGCGCCACGCCCCATGCAAGCTGGCCCGCGCTCATGCTCGACAGCGCACGCGTCGCGCCGGTCCGTATCCTGCCGGAGAAGCGCGACCGCAACGAACTGATCTACGACATGGAACTGACCGCAGATGGCCACGCCACGGTCAAGTGCACGCAATTGTTTTTCGGCACGAGGTTCGGTTCTTTCCACAAACAATACAAAGAAATGCCGCCTGAAGAGCGTCGGCGCCAGCACCAGAAGCTAATGGTAGGGTTGTCGCAGTCTGCAAAACCGGCCGGCGAGTTCGTCACGGACTACAGCACCTATCCAGGACGCGAAATCCTGCCGGTCTCGATCCCACGCTTTGCGGTCAAAGATGGGGATTTTCTCTATTTCAGTCTGCCGTACGGAATTCACGATTTGTTCGGCAACCTGACCGATGATCGTGAACGGCCCTATTACAATGAAAATGACAGCATCTACAACATCTTTTACAACATCCGGCTGCCGGCAAATGCGCGTTGCCTGCTGGTGCCCGGGGCAATGACGTGGCAGGGGCCGGCCGGCAAGGTGATCCGCACTGTAAAGCGCGAATCGGGCATGATCGTTCTGCATCAGCATGCCAAACTGCGGCCGGCGGTCCTGGCCCTAGACGATTACCGGGAATTGCTCGAACTGGACCGGAGCTTGAAACACCCCAAAGCCAATACGGTCCTGTTGCAACTGGACCGGCAATAATCGATTAAGTCCTTGGCAAGCATCGGGCGAATCTGGTATGCCAGGACTAAACAGACTAAACAGCAACTATAATCGCGGGAGAATACGATGAGCGATAGCAACAACGATCAACAGACGGATTTGACCAAAGACATGGGCGATTTTCTGAACCAGAAAATCAGCCCGGCCCTGGCTGCGCATGGCGGCTTCGTCAACTTGGTGAAAGTGGAAAACAACGAAGTTTTCGTTGAACTGGGCGGCGGTTGCCGGGGTTGTCCAGGCGCACGCGCCACGATCAAATACGGCGTGGAGAACGCGGTCAAAGAGGCATTCCCCCAAATCACCAGCGTCGTCGATGTAACCGACCACGCCGCCGGTTGACCATGGCCACGGGCTTGGTTGTACTCCGCACAACCCTGGAGTTTGCACATTTGAAACTGAGAGCCTATCCCATGTGGGGGTTGGCTCCGCCAAGCATCTATCTTGCTCTGCTTGCGGCTCATGAAAAGGAAAGTTGTGCGGAGCACAACCCCACGGAAGAGGGTTTGGCAGAGCCAAACCCGGCCAAGTAGACAAGGAGCAGTGCCGTAAGCCTTGCAACTCCGAAGCTCCCAGAGACTCACTCCTCACTATGGGACAGCAACGAGGGATCCCAGGTAAAGCCTTTGAACCTGGCACCGAAGAAGAGGGAGTAGAGGATCGGGCAGAGCACCAGGGTCAGGATAGTGGCGAACAGCAGGCCAAAAATCAGGGTGTTGGCCATGGGTGCCCACATGCGACCGCCGAACAGGGACAACGGTATCAGGCCCACCACAGTGGTGACCGCGGTCATCAGGATTGGACGCAGACGTTTCTGTGCCGCCACCACAATCGCTTCGTCCACGTTCAGGCCCGAATTGCGATCCAGTTCGATGCGGTCGATCATCATGATGGCGTTGTTGACGATGATCCCCATCAGGCTGATCATGCCCAGGAACGCCATGAAGCCAAACGGCTGTCCGGTCAGCAGCAGGCCGAACACGATGCCGATGAACATGGGCGGAATGGTGATGGCAATAATCAAAGGGCGTCGGATCGAGTTGAACTGCGAGATCAGCACCAGCGCCAGGATGGACATAGCCAGCGGTACGGCATCCATGATCGAAGCCATGGCTTTCTCGCTCTCTTCGTCCTCGCCGCCAAGTTCTACTTCATAACCCCGAATCCACGCATTGCTCGCCTGCAGTTCTTCCAGTCGCGGGACCAAATGCGCCAACACGTCCGACGCGAAAGTGCCGGAAACCAGGTCTGCCTTGATGGTCATGGTGCGCACTTTGTTGCGGCGCCGGATGTCGCTGGGTTGCCAGGTCAGGTGTTCCTGGGCTATTTGCTGCAAGGGCACTGAATCCATGTTGAAGTAGGAATAGATGTTGACGCTCTCCAGTTTGGCCAGGTCATTGCGCATGGCGCCCTGCGCCCGGATTTCGATCGGGATCATGTGCTTGCCGTCGCGCAGATCCGTGGCATGCAAGCCGGAAAGCTGGGTTTTCAGTGACGAAGCCACGTCACTGCTGGTGAAGCCGGCATGCTTGGCCTGCTCCTGGTTGACCTGGATGTCCAGCTTTTTGATCCACTCGCCCCAGTCGTCGCGGATACTGACCACGCCCGGGATGGCGCCCAATTCAGCGGTTACCAGATCGCGCATTTGGTAGAGGGATTTGATCTTTTTGCCGGACAGGCGGATCTGAATCGGTGCGCCCACAGCCGGGCCGTTTTCGAGTTCCTTGACCGTGTAAAGGGCATCGGGAAAGCGCTCCTTCAAGTAGGTGCGCGTGCGCAGCATCAAGTCGGGCACACATTGCTTGGTGTGCGTGTTGACCACCAGGAACGCGTAATTGGGATTATCCTGTTCCGCCATCAGGCCCAGCACCCAGACCGGTCCGCCGTTGCCGACAAACGTGCCGACCTCTGCCACGTTGGTATCGCTGAGCAAGTGCTGCTCCAACCGGGCCACGCGATCACGGGTGGTGCGGATGTCCGTGCCGTAGGGTTGGCGGAAATCGATCAGCATCAGTTCACGCGAATCGGGCGGGAAAAAAATGGTGGGCACGAAGCGGAAACAATACAGCGCGCCGATCAGCAAGGCCAGCATCACCAGCAGGGTTACAGCACGATGCTTGAGAGTGAACAGCAGCAGTTTGCGGTACACGTTATAAATGCCGGTGTCAAAGGACTGCTTTTGCGTTTTCGGCTTGAGAAAGTAATAGCACAGCATCGGGATCAGCGTGATGGACAGGATCCAGGAGCAGAGCAGGGTGATGGTGACGACCTGGAAAAGGGAAAGGCAGAACTCGGCTACGTCCGATTTGGCCAGCGCAATGGGCAAGAACGAGCAGATCGTGGTCAGCGAAGCGGCCAGCAGGGGCAGCCATAGCTGCGAAACGGTTGCGCCCACCGCTTTGAACGGGTCCTCGCCGCGGGAAAGACGCACCAGCATCTCC
>CAZOLK010000102.1:9026-17126 GCA_964580325.1 uncultured Verrucomicrobiota bacterium
TGTCCACCAGCATGCCCAGGGCGATAATCAGCGAGGCAATGGAAACCTGTTGCAGTTTGATGTCGAAAAACGGCATCAGCGCCAGGCACATGAGCATGGCCATGGGCACCAGGCTGCCCGCGATCAGGCCGGTGCGCAGTCCTGCGAACAGCAGCATCACGATGACCACGAAAACGAAAGCCTGGCCCAGGTTGCCCATGAATTCGTTGATGGCGCGCGTCACATAGATGGGCTGATAGATGAAAATGTTGTAGTTGATGCCAATGGGCCAGTTGCTTTCGAGTTTCTTCATCATCTGGCGCACGTCTTCGCCCATATCGGTCACGCGTTCACCTTTGGCCATATTGACCGCCAACATGATCGCTTCCTCGCTGTTGAAACGCGCCATGGCGCTCGGTGGATCAACAAAGCCGCGCCGGATCGTGGCGATGTCGCCCAGGTATACACTCTCCGCCCGTCCTTTGACCCGTAGCGAAACCTGACGAATGTCCTCCACGGTTTTGAACTCGCCCGATGCTTCGAGTGAGATCAGGTCGGAACCGACAAGCGCCTGGCCGCCGGGCTGGAGCACATTCTGGTTGGACAGCGCATCGGCCAAGTGGTCCGGTGTATACCCGAAATCAGCCAGGCGCACACTGGAAAATTCGACAAAAATGCGCTCATCCTGGGCACCGTACAGGTCGACCTTGGCCACCCGCGACAAGGTCAGCAACTCGTCGCGCGCGTCGTCGGCCAGATCTTTCATCTCGCGATAGGTATAGCCATCGCCGGTCAGGGCAATAACCACGGGAAACACATCGCCGAATTCATCGTCGACAAACGGCCCTTCAACACCTTCGGGCAGCTCGTTGCGCACATCGTCCATCTTGTTGCGCAACTTGGTCCAGACCTCATCGATGGAATCCTTGTACTTGGCGCTCACATCGACAAAAATCATGGACACGCCGGTCATGGACTCGGAGGTAATGGTTTCCACTTCGCTCAATTCCTGGATTTTGTTTTCCAGCTTGTCGGTCACCAGTTCCTCGATCTTGCGCGGCGTGGCGCCGGGGAAGTAGGAAATCACCATGGCCGTGCGGATCGTGAATTCCGGGCTTTGCAGGCGGCTGGTGGTGAAGAATGCACGAACGCCGGCCAGCGCGATGAGTAAAAAGGCCACAAAGGCCACCCTGTTGTTTTTGATGCACCAAACGCCTAGATTCATGACGGGTCCTCCTCGCAAAAGTCGTTCATTCCTGCAGCAGGCGAACCTGCATGCTTTCGGTCAGATGGTGCACGCCGCGGATCACCACAATTTCGCCCGGTTCCAGTCCTTCCAGGATCTGGATGCCATTGGAGGTCAGCGAGCCGATCTTGACTATGCGCTTGGTCACACTGCCGTACCCCTCCTGCTGGCCAGGCTTGAAAATCCAGATGAAGCGTTCACCGGTCGGCGTGGATGCCACAGCCTGAAGCGGAATGATGATCGCTTGCACGTCATCCAACGTTTTGAAGGAGAAGGTGGCTGACCCGACCATGCCGACGCGTACGTTGTCGTCATGGTCCAGCAGTTTCAGGGTAACCGGATAGGTGCTCGAATCATCAGCCGAGATCCCTACTTCGCTAACCGTAGCTTTGTAGGTTTTCGTACCCAGGTCAATGAACGAGATGGTCGCTTCATCTCCGATATGGAGCAGGTTGATCAGGGCCGCGGGCAGGCCCAATTCCATTTCCATCTCCTTGCCCGAGGTCATCTTGGCGATAGTTTGACCCGAACTGACGGTCTGGTGGGTTTCCACGGGCACCAAGGAGATGGCACCGTCCAGCGGCGCTTTGAGCGTGCAATACAGAACCTGCTGGCGCGCCATGTCCAGCAATTTCTCCACCGCATCCATCTGGGCCATGCCTGATTTCCACATATTAAGGGCACTGTCCAGTTCGCTTTTACTGACGCTGGCTGCCTCGTAAAGCTGGCGCGTCCGCTCGTAATCCGTCTTGGTCTGTTTCAGGTTGGCCGCGCTCTGGGCTTTTTCCGCTTCGCATTGCTTGACCTTAAGTTCGTAATCGGTCTGATCCAGCCGCGCAATGACATTTCCGGCTTCTATGGGCATACCCTGCTTGACGTTCAATTCAATGATTTCACCATCGACTCGAAAGCTCAGCAGCGTCTCCAGGGCTGCCTTGGCTGCGCCTGAAAAGGTACGCACCCGCTCCGCGCCGCGCACCGGCGCCATGATTGTGATTACGGGTCGCACGATCTTCTCTTCCTCGGTTTCCTGCTTACGACAGGAACTCGCCAGCACGATCAGTGCCAGAAACACCATTTTGCCCAACATGAAAGGCATGAATTTCATCTCGTTCTCCTTGTCGCTATGCACATTATTTCTCTTGTAAATCAGGTTGTCATTCCGCTTTGCCCATGCTCTGCCTGAGTGCTTCGGTCCAGGTGCGTTTTTCCTCTTCGGATTGCTCCATCTCAAACCAGGCCATGGTACGCTGCAATTCGTACAGGTCCTCGAGGTATTGATAGACGGCAATCTCCGCGTTCTGGTTGGCCACGAACGCGTTGTTCTGCGCATCGAGCAGATCCAAAATCGAGACGGCGCCGCTACCGTATTTCTCCTTGATCACTTCCAGGTTTTTCATGGTCCTGTCTGCTGCCCGGCGTTGCAACGCAATGATGGGATAGGATTTATCTATGGCAAAATAGGCGTTGCGCGCGCGCTGTTCGATTTGCTGGCGGATCTGTTCGCGCTGCTGTTTCAGCTTTGCCAGTTCCTGAGCGGTCTTCTTGATTTTGACGTATCGCGAGCCGCCGGCAAAAATGGGCAGCGAGGCCTTGACGCCGAGCATCCATTCGTCGTCATCGGCCACCGGTCCCTGGGGTGTGGCTTTTTCGCCGGCATAAGTCTCATCCGCGGTATGTTCGAACTGGAAGCTGAGCGACAGATCGGGTGTGTAGTAGGCGCGACGGGCCTGATTCAGCAGAATGGTCTGAGCCTTGATCTGGCGGTCCAGCGAATGCAGTTCAGGAGCATTGGCCAGGGCTTGCTCGACGATGAACTTCTTGAATGCGTCCAGATCGATATCGGTGGCGATCAGGCCCTGGAGATGATCGCGCATGAAATAGACATCCTTATCTTTGAGTTCGATATCGCGCGGTTGCCATTTGCGTGTCTGGTCCACGGCGAACACCTGGTTCAGGGCTACGCGCGCCAATTCCACGTTATCCGCGGCTTCGATCAGCGATGCGGTATCCGTGGCTTCCTTGGCTTCCCAGCGGTAGACTTCCTCCGGGCCAGCCGCGCCGACCTGGTGGCGCACTTTGGCCAGTTCCAGGTTGCTCTTGGTCAATTTCAGGTTCTTCTCCTCGATCTCCAGCAGCGCACGTGCCCTGATGAACTGGATGTAAGCGACGGCTGCATCCTTCATCACGTCCATACGGGTGGCGGCCAGCTCTTCGAGTACGCCCAGGTAGTTGCGATGCGCAGCGCGCGTCTGGCTGATCAATTCGTCATTGAAGATGACCTGGGAAGCCTGCAATCCGTACTTGGTCTGGGTTTCGGCCACCAGGCCGCCAGAAGTGGAGGAACGGTCTTCGTCGATCTGAGAATACTGGCCCTGGGCCTCGACCTGGGGCAGCAGGTTGGCCAGGATGGAGTTGCGTTCCTGTTCGCTGATGTCGATATCCAGTTGCTTGATGATCAGGTTCAGGTTGTTTTCCAGAGCCAGCCGCACGGCCTGCTCCAGCGAAATATCCTCGCCCGAGGACAGGAACTGGTCGTGAATGAAATCAGCCTGCATCATGCTGGCGAATGACAGGGGCAGGCCGATGACCTTGACTGTGCGCACGTTGATCAGCATCTGTTCGTCGACCACGAGCTTGACTTGCAGCTTTTCAGGCGCGGCGCCGAGGATGACCTGCTGGATGTTCAGCGCCAGGCGCCGGGCCATGCGTGAATCCATGTCCGGTGTCAACGCAGCCATGGCGCCCTTGCGCACATCCTCGTGACCCATCATGGAAAACGTGGGCAGCTTGGCTTCGTTCAAGCCATCGATCACTTTTTGCCACTCCGCCTCACTCATCCGGATCGCCGGCGTCAGGTACACGGCATCCATATCCGGAGTGCATTGTTTCAAAACGTCCTGGGCCAATTCGTTCGCCCGCAGCACTGTGATTTTGCAGTCCAGGTGTTCCTTGATCGGTTTGCTCCAGGTGTCCATGTCGACCACATATTGGATAAACAAGCTGTCGACCACAATACCCAGGTTCTTGAAAGCTACCATTTTTCTGAATTCTTCCAGGTCGCGCGAGGAGCGCAGCGGGGCATGGGCGAAAGTGTAATTCTTTAAGGTCGAATGCCCTTCCTGATCCACGAGCAGTTCGCCTGTTTCCAGGTCCTGCAGAAATCCATCAACCACAGGCTTGGTCAGTTCGGGCTTGTCGATCACAATGTGGCGGGACAGCATGATGCCCGCGGTGAGGATCAGATCGACTTCATCGTCGTTCAGCGCGGTTTGCAGCGTTTCCTTGACGCGATCCGGTTGCCAGTTCGCGTTTAACGGGCCGCCCTGTTTATAGGCAATCGTATGTTCGTCGCCCACCAAGGTGCGTAATTCCGATTGGATGATGCCGAACAACCGCTCGAAATAGGTGCACGGGCCGTCTTCGACCACGGCGATGACAGCTTCTTTCGCCGGCGCACGGGGCGCATTCATTAACGTCACAAGTGCTAAGCACAATAGAATTTTCCACATAATTTCTCCCTAACTTAAAGTTCAAACAGGATAATACCGGTTTGTCTGAAAGTAAAGTAAGAAGTGCGACGGGTGTCGCGCATGGCGCAGGCTGACGGGGCTGTCTATTCATTCGACTCGGGACGCACTTGCATTGACACAATCATACAGAATCTTTATTTTGTGAACTTCTTTAAACCATAATATAAGGGAGTAAGCTGATGAAGAAGCTTTTGATCGTATGGAGTGCGGCGATATTGGCGGTTCAGGTACACGCAAGCGGCCTGGGGATATACGGTTCATATTGGAATTCCAAAGATTACAGCGATACCCTGGGCGGCGGTCTCAAGCTCAAACTGGACATGGCCCCCACCTTCAGCATGGAACTGCGCGGTTCCTACCTGCCGGAATTCGCCAAGGACCAGGCCGACTTGGATGTGGGCGCGATCGAAGCCGGGTTGACCTTTAACCTGATCCTCAACGAATACATCACCCCCTATATAGGCGGGGGCGCAGGCTACTATGTATTCGACGTCAAAAGCAAACTTGACGAAGAAGTCGAATTCAAGGTGGACAACAAAGTCGGTTTCTATGGCGTCGCCGGTCTTGAACTGGCGCTGTCCAAGCGCGTCGCGTTTTTCGGCGAAGCCAAGTACACCATCGTGGAAGCTGAACTGGAAGCCGCCTGGGAGAACCTGGACAATGTGATCAAGGACACGGACAAAGGCAAAGACCTCAACGGCATGGGCGTCAACGCCGGCATTGTCATGAAGTGGTGAGCCGAAAATATCCTTCCCCTACCCCATCAACACCACAAGATTCTTTTATTACCCAACAACATCCATCTATACACCACCATTAAAATACCATAAATTATGGTTGAATTGATGATCCGGAATGGCACAAGATTATTGCATCCGGACGGACTGGATGGCTGTGTTTATTTATGTAAGGAGTGCTGACGATGGGTAGAGGCAAGATTGTTGAGGCGGTGAAAAGCGGATGCACGCTGGTTTCCGACGGCGCCTGGGGTACGTTTTTGCAAAAAAAGGGCTTGAAACCCGGCGAGTGCCCTGAATTGTGGTGCATCGAGCGGCGCAACGATGTGCTGGATATCGCGAAAAGCTATATCGATGCCGGCGCAAACATGATCGAGACCAACAGCTTTGGCGGTACCTCGTTCAAACTCGAACATTACGGGTTGAAAGAACGTGTGGCCGAAATCAACCAGGCCTCGGCCGCCATTTCGCGCGAAGCGGCCGGCGACGACTGCTGGGTCATCGCTTCCATCGGTCCTACAGGCAAGATGCTGCTCATGGGCGATGTGACCGAAGACGAATTGTACGAGGCCTTCAAGGAGCAGGCCGTGGCCCTGGCTGCGGGCGGCGCCGACGCGCTCTGCGTCGAGACCATGAGCGCCACCGACGAAGCCTGCCTGGCGGTCAAGGCGGCTAAGGAAAATACGGATTGCGAAGTGATCTGCACCTTCACGTTCGAACGCACGGTCCAGGGCAATTATCGCACCATGATGGGGACAGCCCCCGAAGAGGCCGCCCGAGCCGCGATCGAGGCGGGCGCCGATATCATCGGTACGAACTGCGGCAACGGCATGGACCGCATGATCGACATTGTCAAAACCATGCGCGCGGTCGCTCCTGACACACCGATCCTGGTTCACGCCAACGCGGGCCTGCCCCAGAACGTCAACGGCGTCGACGTCTTTCCCGAGACGCCGGAGCAGATGGCCGGCAAGGTGGCCGCGCTGCGCGAAGCTGGCGCCAACATCGTCGGCGGTTGCTGCGGCACCACGCCGGAACACATCGGCGCCATCAAACAGGCCCTTGCATAATCCAGACGAGAAGGAGACTACGTCATGTCCATGAAACCCAAGTTCCTCGCATCCGCAGTCGGCAGCATGCCGTTCGAAAAGACTGAGTACGCCGTGCAAGTTTCGCTGAACAACCTGGACGCGCCGATCTGGCCCCAGATGTCCCATTACGGGCTGCTCGAACAGATGGAAATCCAGTACTCCGAAGGCATGCCGCGCTGCGTCATCGACCAGGAGAAAAGGCGTATGTATTTCGACACCTCGGGCGACACGTCCGAAGAGATAGCCGCTTTTTACGAGACCTATATGACGGCCATGGATCCGGACGAAGGCACCGGCGACTGTTCCACCCTGGCCATCAGCGAAGACTATGCCCATGGCTTTTACTGCCTCGAACGCACTTTGCAGGCAGCCGGAGGCAAGCGCCCCCTTCTCAAGGGACAGACCACTGGACCGTGCAGTTTTGCGCTGACCATCGTGGACGAAAACAAGCGCGCGCTATGGTACAATGAAGAGTTCCGCGACATGATCGTCAAAGCGCTGGCCATGAAGTGCCGCTGGCAGATCCAGCGCTTGAAAAACTATGCCGACAAGGTGATCTGCTTTATCGACGAACCGATCCTGTCCGCATTCGGCAGCTCGACCTACGTCTCGGTCCAGCGCGACGAAGTGGTCGAAACGCTGAACGAGGTAATCGAGGCTGTTCACGCCGATGACGCGCTGGCCGGCATCCATTGCTGCGGCAACACGGAATGGAGCATCCTGGTCGACGCGGGTGTGGACATTGTCAACTTCGATGCTTTTGAATACGGCGAGACCATTTCCATGTACCCCGAGCATATCAAGCGCCATCTCGAAGGCGGCGGTATGCTGGCCTGGGGCGTGGTGCCCACTTCACCGGCCGTGCGCGACCAGACTGTCGAGACGCTGGTGGCTCAGCAGGAAAAAGTGATGGACCTGCTCGCATCCAAAGGAATTGACAAGCAGTTGATCGCCGAACAGACCATCATCACGCCGTCCTGCGGCACGGGTTCCATGGAAACGGCTGACGCGGACAAAGTATTCGAACTGACCGGCCAGGTATCCAAGGCGCTGAAAGCTAAGTATGGCTTCTAAACCCCTCAAACTGGCGGTCTCCGGCAAAGGCGGCGTGGGTAAATCCACGCTGGCCGCCGCGCTGGCCCTGTTGCTGGCGCGCCGGGGCCGGCGCGTGCTGGAGCTTGACGCAGACCCGGATGCCAACTTGGCCGCGTCCCTCGGCATGCCGCCGGAGATGCAGCGGGAGATCGTACCCATTGCCGAACGCATGGACCTGATCGAAGAGCGCACAGGCGCCAAGGTGCGTCAATACGGCCAGATGTTCAAGCTCAACCCGGACGTGTCCGACATTGCCGAAACCTGCGCCGTGCGTCACGAAGGCGTTGACCTGGTGGTGCTGGGCGCGGCCAACACGGGCGGCGGCGGTTGCGCCTGTCCCGAAAGTGTTGTGCTGCGTGCGCTGGTCACCGACCTGGTGCTGTACAAGGATGACGCGCTGATCATGGACATGGAAGCCG
>CAZOLK010000103.1:0-17117 GCA_964580325.1 uncultured Verrucomicrobiota bacterium
GTTTTGCAAGGACTTACAAAAGCGCCTTCGTTCATTTGCAATAACTTACAAAATCTAAGTTTTTTTTAATCGGTCCAGTTGCGAAAGACGGGCTAGGTGGTGGATGGAAGTGGTAAATATTTTTGATGCCAAAAATAAATTTTCCAAGCTTATATCCGATATTGAAACAAAAAACACATCCTATCTGATATGCCGTAGTGGAAAACCAGTTGCTGAAATAGTCGCACATAAGGCCAAAAATCGTTTAAAAGGCTTTCCTGAACTGCATGTTGGTATAAACGGGGAGCTTTTTGACGATGACATGAGCGGAGATTTTGAATGCCTGGATTGATCTGGCTTGTAAACGGAGGATGCAAGATTTCAGAAAACACACTGAAATTAATTGAAAAAGCCGATATTGTTTATGTAAGCGCAACAGCATTGGGCGAGCGGGTCACATCTTGATTCGTGTCAGAAGATAGGGAAGGTATAAAAAAAGCGGGAAAGCGGGAAAAAAAGCGTAGATAGAGAATGTTAGCATTGTTTTTTTTGTGTAAAATGTCAATTTATTGGATTATGGGGAATGAATAGGGCAGTATCCACCTATGGATGGTCATGTATACAGTAACAGCAACAGGGAGAATGTGGACAACGAAGTGGTGGTTCCTGACATACTCGAGCAAGCGGACTCGATTGCTCAATTCCACGGGTATGGTAATCTGCCGTTTCCCAGTAACTGTCGATATCATAACTATTTTTTATCGCTTTTTTTGACAGGAGAACATGGATCCATCACGGCTACTTTGTCAAGTTCTTCGTTTGTATCGTGTCGATCAATCGGTTGGCCAGCAACCCCCATTGCACCACGCTGATTCGTTCCGGCCTGATCTGCACGTCCAAGCGCAGATCGACCAGCAGGTCGCGCAGGCTGTCCAAAGGCAGATCGCGCAGGCAGACTGCGGCTTTGAGGCTGTTGGTCAGCTTTTTGCGGCGTTGGGCGAACGCGCTTTTCAGGATCTGGTTGAAAAGCTCGGGGTTGTCGATCTCCACCAGTGGCCGGTCGCGCCGCTGCATCAGAATCACGGCCGAGTCGACCCGCGGCCGCGGCAGAAAGCAGTTGGGGCTGACAATCTTGCATGTCTCCACGCGGTAGACGCGCTGGCTCCAGATGGATAGCAAACCGTAATCCTTGCCTCCAGGCGGTGCCTGGATCCGGTTCGCGACGTCTTTCTGGATCGTAGCCACAATCCGCTCCGGGCGATGCCGTGCGTGGCACAGTTCGACCAGGATCCGGCTCGCTACGCCATAGGGCAGGTTGGAAACGCATTTATTTACACCTGCGGCCAGCATGGCGTCGAGGTCCTGGCGCAGAATGTCGTCATTAATCAGGATCAGGTTGGTGCATTCGGCAAACTGGACACGCAGGTGCTTCGCCAGTTTCTCGTCTTTTTCCACAGCGGTCACCTGCCCTGCGTCCTGGACCAGCCTTTCGGTCACGGCACCTAGTCCAGGGCCCACTTCCAGCACATGATCGTCGTGCGTCAGGGCCGCTTCGTTCAGGATCAAATCGCGGATGTGTTCGTCGATCAAGAAATTCTGGCCCAAGGCCTTAGTCGGCGTGATGTTGTGCTCGTTCAAAAGCGCACGCACTTTGGAAGGTGCTGTGAGTTTCCAGTTCAAGACTGGCTCCAGGGATTTTGACGCACGGCCAATTCACCGGCCATCCGGATGGCCTCGCACATGCTGGAAGGATTGGCCCGGCCCGTGCCGGCAATATCAAACGCGGTACCGTGATCCGGCGAGGTGCGCACAAAGGGCAGGCCCAGGGTGATATTGACGCCGCTTTCGAATGCGTGCATTTTTAACGGCCCTAATCCCTGGTCGTGATACATGGCGATGACCGCGGCGTAAGTGCCGCTCAGGGCCTGGTGGAAAATCACGTCCGCGGGAACCGGGCCGGCGACCTGGATCCCGGCTTTTTGTGCGCGCCGGATGGCCGGCCGGATCACGCGCAGCTCCTCGTCGCCCAGCGCGCCGCCATCACCCGCATGCGGATTGAGCCCGCACACACCGATGCAGCCTGAGCCGGCGCCCATCCAGGGCAAAGCCTCGGTCGCGATCCGGATCGCTTCATAGACGCCCTTGCCGGTCAAACATTGCGCCACGGCCCGCAGCGGCACATGCCGGGTCACCAGCACGACGCGCAACGGTTCACCGACCAGCAGCATGGCAAACCGCCGCGCTTTGGTCAAGGCAGCCAGATACTCGGTGTGTCCAGGAAAATCGATGCCCGCTTTCTTGAACCCTTCTTTACAGATCGGGGCAGTGACCATGGCTTGCAACGAACCTGCCAGGCAGACGTTGGCAGCGGCTTCGATCCATTTTGCCGCGGCAAGTGAAGCCGCAGTATCGACCCGACCCGGCCGTCTTTTCAACGCAGCGCCAGGTGCGGGATCCCATACGCTAAGTCCATGGCGCGGCAGTCGATCCTGTAGAGGCTGCCAGGCTGGGACAGGCGGCAGTCCCTGTTCCGCGGCCAGTGTCTGGACCAGCGGGTCATGCCCAACCAGGACCAGCCGCGTGCCGGCAGGTCGTTTCCGAGCTGCGGCCAGTGCGATTTCCGGACCGATCCCGTTGATGTCACCCAGTGTGACGCCTATGACAATGGGTTTGGCCATGGCTGCTCAATGCAATTCCGGAATGTCGTAGAGCTTTATGTAGAACCTTTCCTTCAACCGGTTGATCCAGAGCTGGTTCAGCCGTTCCATCTCGCGCTGTCGCAGCGTGTCTTCCAACTCGGTCTGCACCATTTCGAGCGGCACGGTCGAGGCTTTCTGCCGACCTTCGATAAACAGGATGTAATACGTGCGCCCCAGGTCGACGATTTCGCTTATCTGGCCGGTGGACAGCCTGGCGATCACGTCAGCCAGTTCCTTGCGAAACTGGGTGGGTTCCACCCAGCCCCAGTCACCGCCATTGGCAGCCTTGCCGCCCTCGGAATGGTTGGCGGCCAGGCTGCCGAAGTCCGCCCCGTTGTTGAGCTTGGCCAGCAAATCCTCGACCGCGCTTCGCTTGACGGTCTGATCCGCCGGAGTTTCGCCTTTATGCACGGCGATCATGCGCAGCTTGATCCGCTCGGGTTTTCGGTAATCCTCCAGGTTGCTTTCATAGAGTTCGCGCACAGCCTGGGGCGCGACATAGATTTTGCTCAGGACTTCCTGCTTGCGCAGCATCATGACCGCCAGGTTATCGCGCGTGCGCTCCTTGAATTCCTCCAACGAAAGGCGGTCTTTTTCCAGCGCTTGCAGGAATTCGGCCTTGTCGTTGTTGAACTTGTCATGGATGATTCCCTTGATGTGATCCTCGATCAACGTGTCCGGGATATGCGCTTTTTCCAGGGTTTCAAAATACTCCAGGATCAGCGCGCGTTCGACCAGCGATTCCCGTGCCTTGATCGCGGCCGCATCGATCCTGGACGGATCTTCGCGAAATTGGTCCTCCATGGATTGCAAATAAGCGACAATATCGCCCACGGTGATGATCCGATCGTTGACAATGGCGGCGTAGCCGTCCAAGGGAATGCCGCGCTGTTGACCCAACAGGACGCAGGCAGACAGCCATGCGCCGAGAAACAGTAAAAAGATCCGTTTGTTCATTCTTCTCTCTCGCTTTTGAAATGTATTGATTGCATAAAACCATTCGCTTTCTCCGGCCAGGGTCAAGCCGAGCTTTTTCGTTTTATGCACTTGACTTCCCAACGGCATTCGGAAAATAAACGTAAAGAATATCGACTGAAACGAAGCTTTTCAATCTTAAAATGCAGGAGCTGGAAGAACCATGGTCATAGGGCTTTTACAGGCTAGCATCAGCATTCCCGAGGCCCGTTCACTTAAGGATAAGCGCTCTGTTTTGCGCAGTCTGAAAGACCGGATCGTGGCCCGTATGAATGTGAGCGTGGCGGAAATCGGCAAGCAGGACATCTGGAAGTCGGCTGAAATGGCGTTTGTAACCGTGGCCGCGCACACGGAACCGGTGGAAAAAAGACTGGCCGAGATCCGCAACGTACTGCAATCGAATCCGCGGTTCGTACTGATCGATACGGTCACCCAGATGCTTTAACGCGTGCCTCATGAAGATTTCGTTCTGCAAGAGCGGTTCAGGAGTCGCGCTTTTTTTACGCGATTACCTGTTCGAGTTCATGCATGAGCAGGGCCTGAACGTGCATTGGCTACCGGGCCGGTTCAACCTGGCCGACCTGGGCGATATCATGTTCAGCGTCAATTTCCTGCCCGATATAGCCCGCTTGGCGCGCGACATCAGGAAACCTTACGTGGCCTGGTTGACCAGTTCCTGGGTCAATCCACGGCTGAATGATCCTACCTGTGTGTCAGACTATGCGATCCAACTCCATTTTTCGCGCATTGAGCTGGAGAAATGTCGGCGCCTGGGCTACCGTCAACTCTTTTATCTGCCACGCCCCGTGGATCATCGTCCCTACCTGCGCATGGACCCGCAGGCACCCCAAAAGTATCCCATCGTGTTTCTGGGCAACTGCTACGTACCCGAAGAATCGTCGGATTTCCGCCCTTACCGCGCAGCCTATCTGCAGGCCGGGCGTCCAGCGGAAAAGGGCCTGGCCACACTCGAAGCATTCATCGAAGCGGCCGCAATGGATCTCACCACGCCATTGTGGATCCTGTTTACCCGGTTTATCGGTGAGCGCCATCCCCAGTTTTTCCAGGAATGCCCCCTGCCGACAACTGCGCTGGGACCCCATGCCGGTGTTTACGAGGCTGTGGCCTATATCACGGACGTGTTGCTGGGGCACGAGATCGATTTTCATCTGCGCAGCCGGCTGATTCGCCGATTGGCGCCGCTGGACATGCACCTGTGGGGCAAAGCCGATGGCTGGCGCCCGTTCGTCGGCAACGGCGTAACCTTTCACGGCTATGCCGAGGGCGCCGCGGCCATGGCCGGCATCATGGCGGCGGCGAGGATTGCGCTCAACCTACCACGCCGTTACACGGACGGCGTGATCATGCGCACCTTCGAGATCCCGGCCTGCGCAACCATGCAATTGTCGCTTTATATAGAGGATTACGCGGCCATGTTTGAAGAAGACCGCGAGATCGTTTTTTTCCGCTCCCTGGACGAGGCCCATGACAAGGCCCGTTTCTACCTGGAACACGACGAACCGCGCATCCGGATAGCCCGGGCCGGACGCGAGCGTCTGCTGCGCGACCACACCATGGCCCAAAGGTTTGAAACACTGCGCACTATTTTGCACGGCATTGGATTAGACATTTGATTTAATATGGCGAACTTATTTTTGCGCACGCCTAAGCCTTATTGCAACTGGGACGGGATCAAGGTTCGCCAACCCGCCCGAATACCATTACAACGAGGACGGCTGCGCGTCAATTCTATCGATTCTTTCGGTTCCATCGATTCATTCGAAAACGCAGGGCTAATTCCTGAACGGGTAGGTGCGCAACCATTGACAGATTTCCCTGATTTTAGGCGGCGGGCAGCCTGGCGGCATGACGCCCGCCGAGGTTATGACCAAGCCGCGATGATGGGGCAGCGCGTCCAGGTCTTGCTCCAGTTCGGCGATGATGTCGCGGGTGTCCTTGAGCCACAACGGCGCGTTGGTGCCGCCGACCAGGCAGATATCGGGGCAGTGGTTGCGGCCATCGGCCAGTCGCGTGTTGCCCAACGGCGGCGAGGTGAAGGCCTCGAAGCAGGTGGTCGGGATTTTAGCCAGGTCGTCCAGCAGGTCAAAGAGCAGACCGCACATGTGGATTTCCATCATTTTACCGTTTGCCCGAATGATTTCAGCGTATTCCTTGATCGGCGGCAGGCAATAATCGCGGTACTGATCGGGAGAAATAAGCGTGGTCGACGTATTTTCGCACAGCGAGATCAACGGCGCCGCACCGTGTTCGGCCTGAATCGCTGCATGGGCCAGCAAAACACGGTGGATCGCTGCGAAAAGCTCCTCCATTTCGTCCTGGTAATCGTAGAGAAAATAGTGCGCGTTTTCCACGCCGGCCAGCCATTCCACGCTGCGCATCAGCGCCGATTCGCCCATACCAGTGATGGCCATGCCCGACTCGCCGATAAGCTTGATCACCTTCTGTTCCTCTTCCAGCGCTTCGGGATCCAGTTCAACGCGGATGTCATTGAAATGCTCGGTCATGAGCAAGATATCCTCGCGCGATTTGATGGGAAATTCGATGGGATGAACAGCATGCGCCACCTCGTCCCAGCGGTTGCAGGCCAGCATAACGCCGTGGGGCGTTGTATAGGTCATGATCGTATCGTTACCTCGCTGCTCGCTGGTAAATGAACAGCGGTTGCACACGTCCCGGTAGCAGGGGCGGATATTAGGCCGCGGGTCGCTGCCAATAAATTCGTGCAATCCGAATGCGTCGCCGTATTCATGCCGCATGTTGCGGTAACGGGATTTCTGTTCCACCAGGTATACGCCACCCAATTTGGGCCAGAAAGGCAGCCGATCCACAGGTTTGAAGGTTAAAGCTGCTTCCCAACGCTCGCGCGATGTCATTTCCATAAGTGCAATCCTTTCCTGTTATTGACTTTCTGAAAAAATACCCCGTACCGGGCCGCATGGCCATAGATCAAGCCCGTGAACTTTTGCACTGACCCGGTGATTTTCCTTTTTTTTTTGCTGGACAGCGCAGGGGCTTTTGGCTTACTATTGCGCACATTGGGTTGAAAGCGGGATTTATAAGCCCAAAGTGGATTTAATGATTAAAAAAAACGCACGGTTTTCAGTACCACCCCCGCGATACCGCCCCGTCGAATCTTTCGGCGGGGCGGTTAACATTCGGCGGATTGGTCACGACAAACCGCCGTGAATCTATGGATTCGATTTTTAAACGAATTATCCTGGCGGCGGACAGTAAACTGGAATTGGGATCGTTCGGCTATCAGCAGGTATCCCACGACTGGACCATGGATCAACGCGTGCTGGACGAACATCTCGTCTATTTCCTGACAGCAGGTTGCATGGCTGGCAGCTTCGAGAGTCGGCAGGCCGCACTGGACTGCGGCTGCCTGCTCTGGCTTTCGCCGGGCATTGAACACACGTTCTGGATCCCGCGCAAGGCCACGCCCATGACGCTCTACCGTTTGCGCTTCAAAATTTTTCATGCCGGTCGCTCGGCACCATTGGACAAAACGCTGTTTTGCGAACCCGAACGCATGGAACTGCTGCCTTTTTTCGAACAATTATACGATATGCTGCTTTGCATTCACCCGTGGAAAGAGGATCGTGTCAAGAGCATCCTGTTTTTGATCTATTCTACGCTGGTCGTCGAAGTTGAATCGTCGCGCGCTGCACGCCGTGTATTGAGCTACGCCCAGCGCCAGCGCCTACTGGAATATTACCACCGGAGCGTGGCGGCCTGGCCCACGGCCACGGATCTGGCCAACACCCTAGGACTTTCCCTGGATTACTTCAGTCGCCTGTTCAAGCAGACCTACGGCATTGCGCCTAAGACCTGGATTGCGCGCGAGCGCATCCGCATGGCCTCCATGTACGTGATCGAATCCAACCTGCAAATCTCTGAAATCGCCTACCGTTTCGGCTACGAAGACGTGTTTCTGTTCAGCCGCCAGTTCAAGAAATTCAGGGGCAAAAGCCCCAGCGAATTTCGTGCGTCCAGGTAAGCCGGCCGCATGCATGACAGTTGCGGGAAAATCATGCCATTTTGTGGAGTCAAGTTGCCCAGCAAGGCGCAAAAACGCATGAATATTGGAATATTTCGGGTTTTTGCAATGCCGCTGGATGGGATAGTTGGCCCTCAAAATGGCATATTATTTTTCTGTGGGGGCGCTAAAGGCAACGGACTTGTCTTTCACCATTCTCGCGGCATGAAATCCTTCTCGTTCATACATTGCATAACGCTGTCGCCCACGGCCATAACCATGAAGCCGTTTTTGGATGCAAAGGTCACCACGGATGGATCCACATGAAGACTGGCGAGTATGCCAACGATGACTTTGTCCTTGTACTCAGGAAAGAAAAGGCGGACTTCCGGAATGGTTTGCTCCAGCTCTTCGACATCTCTCGGGTACAGCTTCGACTTGGTGCTGTTGATAAAAAGGCGATGTTCGAGCATGGCCATGGCATCGAATTCTCGATAACGGCCATCTTTTAATCGGCGGCGAATGCGTTCGCCCAGGTAATCGGGCTCCGCTCCAAAACGCTCACGAATCACGGCAGGCATGGAAGGCGCAACAAGGTCTTCCACAAGGGTGCCCATTTTATTGGCCAATTCACCCCACTTCCGATCCAGACCACGAGTACGCTCGCGCATTTCGTTCTTGAACTCGCTCATTTCGTTTTTGAACTCGCTCATTTCGTTTTTGAACTCGCTCATTTCGTTCTTGAACTCGCTCATTTCGTTCTTGAACTCGTGCATTTCATCCTTAAACAGATGCATTTCGTTCTTGAACTCGCGCATCTCTTGTTCTACTTCGATGTGCAAGTTATAGGCCTTGTTGAATTCACGGCCGACATAATCCGAAAACCGGATCAACGCGCGTTCCAACTCCGATATTCTGACTTCTTGCTCAAGCATGACAATGTACCTTTTTTATTATTAGAGATACACGATTTCGTATTTTTTTCAAGCCATATCGGCGTTCCTCGGCGTTACTTATTAGATTGGACCGCTTTCTGGCAGGTCCACCGGGAACCATGCTTGAACAAGGGGAAACTACGAATGGCGCGAATGCACGCGAATAAGAAAACCTGAAGGACGAGGGCAGCAAAAGATTTGCGTTGATTAGCGCTATTCGTAGTTCAAAAAACCGGAAGCGATACATCAATAATGGACATCCGCGTATTCGACCCAACCGCCCGCACGGATAAGTGCCGCGTCAAAATCGGAAATTCGCAGATCGCATTGCACGTTGTCATGTTCGGCGTCATCGCGGAACGTCAGCTTCGAGACATCCAAGTCGACATCCAGGCAACAGCCGCGGCCACTGAATCGCTCGAACAGGCGCTGGATCCGCTCTGGGTCCAGTTCGATGGCCAGCATGCCACAATTGTACATGTTCTGGCGGAAGATGCGTGCAAAGCTTTCAGCGATGACGACATGAATGCCGTTCACTTCCAGAGCCCATGGTGCATGCTCGCGTGAAGAGCCGCAGCCGAAATTGGAGCGTGTGACGATCACCGATTTGCCGGCAATATCGCCGACTGGATCGAAGCCCTCCATATTCAGGTCTTCCAGAAGATATGGTTTCAATGCCTGCTTGTCGATTTCAGTCAGGTATTTGGCCGGAATAATTTCATCGGTATTGATATCGGATCGATCCAAGAATAAAACAGGTCCACCAAATTTTTTCATCGTCTATCTCCTTACATGTTTTCGCTGACTGTTGCACGGGTGATATGGCCAGCCAGCGCAGTGGCCGCCGCGGTTGCCGGGCTCATCAAATGCACCATGCCGCCTTTGCCCATGCGTCCGTTGAAATTGCGGTTCGTCGTTGACGCAGCCACTTCACCAGGAGCCAACACGCCGTTGCTCATCCCCAGGCAAGCCCCGCAGGTGGGATTGGTCACGCAACATCCGGCATCCTGGAAAATCTGGATCAAGCCTTGCGCCAGGGCCTGCGAAAAGATCGTAGGCGTTGCCGGCGAAACAATGACGCGCACCCGGTCACTGATTTTCTTGCCTTTCATGACTGCGGCGGCTATGCGCAAATCTTCGATGCGCCCGTTGGTGCATGACCCGATATAGACCTGATCGACTGGAACGCCCTCCATCTCGCTGACGTTCTTGACCTGATCCGGTTTGTAATCAAAGGTGACCTGCGGTTCCAGGTCGCTTACGTCGAACGTATGCTCAGCAGCGAATTCGGCATCAGGGTCAGAGACCCATTGGCGAAATGCGCTCAGGGCCGCTTCGCGCGATTCCATTTCACTGCTGATGAACGGCCACAGATAGTCCACCGTGGTCATATCCGGATAGCAGATGCCACAGGTGCCGCCAGCTTCGATTGCCATATTGCAGATGGTCATCCGCGCTTCCATGCTCATCCGGTCGATAACCGGTCCCGTGAACTCGATCACTTTGTGCGTGGCCCCGTTGACGGTCAATTGTTTGATCACATGCAGGATGACATCCTTGGCGTAAACGCCGGGAGGCAAGGCGCCGTTGATGACGATTTTGCTGGTATGCGGCTTGCGGAACGCGCAGACACCTTTGAGTATCCCTACTTTCAGATCCGTGGTGCCGACGCCGGCGGCAAACGCGCCGAATGCGCCGTGCGTACAGGTATGTGAGTCACCCATGATAATGGTGTAACCCGGACGCACGAATCCCTGTTCTGGAAACAGGGCATGGCATACGCCGTTGCGACCGATGTCAAAGAAATCCACGATCCCATGGCGCCGCGCCCAGTCACGCATGATTTTACCCTGTTGCGCGGTCTTGCTATCTTTGGCCGGCGTCACATGATCGATCACCGCTTTGATCCGCGCGGCATCGAACACCCGGTCCTTGCCGCACGCCACCAGGTCGTTGATCGCAATCGGCGTAGTGATTTCGTGACAGAATACGGCATCCAGACGCAACACGTAAATATCCCCGCCAAACGGTTGGTCGACCAAGTGCCGTTCGAATATTTTCTCTGATGTTGTTTTTCCCATAGCTTCTTCTCCATCATGTTTGCCCAAGGGTTTCCTTGGGAGGTGTTATGGTCCAGAACGCTTTCAACAGATTCGTGCCTGTATTTTCGAGCCGGTGCGGACTATCCGATGCAAACGAAATGCTGTCGCCGGGATACAGCTTGACGGACTGGTCGCCGATCGAAAACAGGCCCTGGCCGCTGATGATCGTGCCCAGCTCCTTGCCGGGATGTCCGTAATCGCTGCTGCCGCTCTGACAACCGGGTTTGATTTCCATATAATAGGCTTCGATCCCATGCTCATCCTTTCGGCTTTCGATACGCGACAAGCCTTCATAGGTCACGCCGTCCTGCCGAATCAATCGACGCTCTTGCTTGCGCACCACATGTAAACTCCGTGTTTTGCGAAAATCGCCGAACAGGTATTCCATATCGATATCCAACACCTCGACGATTTTCAACAACGTCTCGATCGCGGGTGAAATGCGGTCACGTTCGATTTGCGAGATCAAGCTATCACTCACCTGCGCTACCCGAGCCACTTCCTTCAACGTCAAGCCTTTGCGTTTCCGAACGACCCGTATTTTTTCACCTATCGGGTATTTCATATTTAAACTATATCAAATATTATTTAGTATATATAAAGTTTACACACGCATCCGTCAAATGGTTTTTTGAGAAAAATTGAAGATGAACGCTATTTATGGATGGAAATGGCAGTTGGTGAAGCGGCAGCGGCGGCAGATATAGAACGGGAACAGGAAACAGGTAGGCAGGCAGAAGACCCAGTAGACCGTCAGCAGAACCGGACGTTGGAACAGCGAGAACTGCGGGATCAGCATAGCGCCGGCCAGGAGCAGGTAAAAGGCGGTTTTCTCAAAACCGGTGAACGGCGCGGTCTTACGGGGTCCTGCGCCGCGGATCACGGTAGGCGGCATGGCCAGGCAGTCGTTGTATTCGAACGGGTAAGGGCAATGAGCGCAATGACAGCGCAACGTTGTATATATGGTCGCCAGGCAAAGCAGGAGATAGCCGACCCCAAGCAGCCATCCGTCCAGGAAGACCGCAATGACGCCAGCGGCGCCGAAAACGAGCAGGCAGGCTTTTACCCCCAGCTTGAGCCAGAGGGGAAAGCGGTCGAACTTGCGACAACCCGGCGGCTTGGAATAGCCATTCGCGTTTTTTTGCTGTTCAGTGTTCATGGTCATGGAACCTTGTTGTCAGGGAAGCGTGTGAAGCCCTGCTCCACGGCAGGCGAATCGGGTCCGAGCGTAAAGTCGTCCCGCAGCGGATCCGTGCAACCGGGATCGGCGATCCGGGTGTGGATATCGCAGCGCAGGGCCTGCCATGCCGGGAGGTCCAGCCTGTTCCGTCCAGCCATGCAAACCAGAACATCGCTGCCGTTTTCCAGGTCCCAGAACAGGTTCAACATGGCGATGAAAGGCTGGTCGCGCAGATCCGCGGGCGCCTGGTAAACCGGCGTGCCGGCGGTCAGCAGGATGTTGTGCGTCAGTGTTAAAGGATTGTGGTTCTCCACCCGGTCCAGGGCCACGCAACAGGTACGACCCAACGCAAACAGATTGTTGCGCACAATGTTTTCGCATCCCCAGCGCAGGCCAAACACGGCTGCGCCGGTGCGATAGCCCAGGTTGTTCTCGATCACGAGCTGGCTGCTGCCTTCACCGGCCAGGATGGCCCATCCATCTCCCTGGGTAGCGATATGGTGAATCACGTTGCCGTGGATTTTAGCGCCCGGTTGCCGGCCGTACGTGACGATGCCGGCGGCGCGTTTCAAGTGTGCCTGGCCGGCGTGATGGATGTGATTGTCGGCGACCAGGTTGCCGTAAGCCAGGCTTTCGCCGTAACTGCGTACCCAACCCAGTGAAACAGCGGTAGCGTTCATGTCGTGCAGGTGATTGCCGACAATCTGGTTGCCGAATGCATGGCGCACCAGGATGCCGGTCGCGGAAAGGTAATACAAACCCAGGTCATGGATGTGGTTGCCGCTGACGCGCACGTTGCCGGTGCGCAGGTAATAGCGGCCCATGGCATCGACGCCACCAATCTTGAAACCGCCCGCCGCGCCGTCGTTCACGGTGTTGCGATCCAGCAGAATCCGGGAGCAGCCGTCGCCGACCTCAACGGCATACCAGCCGACATGGCGGAAAACGCAACCTTCAAAAGAACAATGACGCACGCCTTCCAGGTGGATCGCGGCAGGTATGTCCGAAGCGGCATCGTCGGCGCCGGCGCCGGTATAAGTGCGCTCGGTAAACGCTTCAGTCACGGCTTCGCGTGCATGGAAGCCGATATCGCCGGGTCCCAGGCAGCTCGTATGTTCAAACACGATGTTTTCGAAACGGACCCATTCGACAAACTGGTTCTGATGCGGCCGGCCGATCAAGCGCAGCCACTGCGACAGCACGGGCGCATAGGCTTCGATTTCGCTCAATACTTCACCGTCACGCGGCAGGTAATAGACGAGGCCCACGGAGCGGTCCACGTAAAACTGGCCCGGCTGGTTAAAGGTCTCGAAAACGTTTTCTATATAGTATGCACAACCTGTTTCGCCCTTTGGGCCATCGACCAGGAGTGCGCGCGAAGTGCGGGACACGGTGACCGTGCGCGAGAATGGATCGAAAGCCAGCACGGGCAGGCGCTCTTCGAAACCGTAATGCAACGCAACGACTTCAAGGTCGTTCATGTTATGAAACATACGAAAATCGCCCTCCGCGGCCTTGAACGCGTTGGCGCCCGGTTTGTCACGGCCGCGTTCGGCAGTCAGCGGATCTTCGACCTGCAACAAGCCGTTTTCGGGCCAGACCGGGCGCTGGGCGCGGCGACCGTTGACAAACAGTTGCTTGAAATTCCAGGCGCCGGTCACCACTTCGGGAACCGGCGCCATCCAGGCCGGCATACCGTTGACCTCGGTAGCGACCCAGCCCTGGATGCGACGGCCGCCGTCGATGATCGCGGTTTCGCCCTCGCAGGCGCGAATGACCATGGGCATAACATTGTCTGGTGTGAATTCCAGCGGCCGGGTCAAGGTATAGCGGCCTTGGCGTAAGACAATGGCCAAGGGACGCGGCGAAAGCACGACCTCCGCATCGGCGCTGTCGGCGGTTGGTCCGGACAGGCGGGCCGTCGCTGCCGTCCGCCGCAGGCTCCGCCAATCGACCGCTCCAGGCGGGATGGCCGGCAGGCGAGACATACAACCGGTATTCGCCGCAAGCGCGGACAGGATTATTTTTCGCGGATGAAGTCATAGATATTGAGGTAGTGCTGTCCCGGATGGTTCCAGGAGTAATCGTAACGCATGCCGTTGAGCATCAGGTGGCGGAAATGGTCCGGGTAGTCGTAATAGCAGCGGATCGCGCGATGAATGGCGTGCTCCATATCGCCTGTATTGGGCTGGTGGAACACGTAGCCGTTGCGTTCATGCAGCGGTTTGTCGGAGTAATCTTTGTCAAATACCGTGTCAGCCAGGCCACCGACCGCACGCACGATCGGGACCGTGCCGTAACGCATGCCGATCATCTGGGTCAGGCCGCATGGTTCGTAGAGGCTGGGCACGAAAACCATGTCGGCGCCGGCATAGATGAGATGGGCCAACTCATTGTTGAACCCGATTTCGAGATGGGAATCCTGGTTATCGTTCATCTGGCGTTTCAGGTCCCAGAACTGGTTGTTGATCTGGTGGTCCGGACTGGAACCGAGCAGAATGAACTGGGCACTGTTGTGGATGGCGTGGAACAACGCGTGACGCACAAGATTCAGTCCCTTTTGCGGGTCGAGGCGACCGATAAAGGCGATGATCGGTTTGACATCGTCTTGCAGCCAGAGCCGGCAGCGCAACGCATGCTTGTTACGGTACTTATCCTCGATGGTATCGATCCCGTAATGATGCGGGATATAGCTGTCGATCTCCGGATTCCAGGTGTCGTAGCTGACGCCATTGAGCACGCCGCCGTACTTGATGTGGTGGGCATGCAGTACGCCGCCCAGGCCAAAGCCCTGGTCCGTGCACTTGGCTTCCCATGCATGGCGTGGAGAAACTGTGGTGACGAAATTGGAATAGACGATACCGCCTTTCATCATGTTAACGGCATGGGGATTGAAGTTGTCCAGCAGCCGTTCATGGCAGAGGAAGTGGCCGTGGTTGTTCAGGCCGGTGGCTTCCAGCACAAAGTGACCGATGGCGCCCTGGTGCTTGAAGTTGTGGATCGTATAGCAGACACGCGGATGGGTCATGCCCAGCCACTTGTACATTTCGAACAGCAGAACGGGCACCAGACCGGTCTGCCAGTCGTGACAATGGATGATCTCCGGGTGCTTGCCTGACTTGAGCATGAACTCCAGCGCGGCGCGGCAGAAGAACGCGAAACGGACGTTATCGTCGTTGCAACCATAAAAGCAGCCGCGGTTGAAAAAATTCTCTTTGGAGTGCGGCTCGATGAAGAAACATTTGCGGCCGTGAACAAAGCCGAACCAGACCGAGCAATGGATCGCGCCGCCATACCACGGCACCCAGAGGTCCTGATAGCAGATGGTCAGTCCATAGATGTGGTCATAACGCATGCAATCGTATTTGGGCAGGATGATTTCACAGGTATTGCCGCGCAGTTCCACCTCGCACGCCAGGCCAAAAACCACGTCAGCCAGACCGCCGACCTTGGCCACGGGGGCCACCTCGGGGGTGATCATACAAATGTACATAGCCGGTATACGGTAATGATGCTGTTTTTCGTGATGCTGTTCTTCTTCATGCTGCTGCCGCGGTTCTTCATGGTGCTGTTCTTCATGCTGATCCGGTTCTGCCAGGGTTTGCTGCTGCTCCTGCGCAGGCGGATCTTCCGGCGTCTCAACCACGGGTTCTTTCAGTTCAGCGGCGGGAATGGGCGGCGCAATGGATTCGGGAACCAGGTCGTCGCGATCGAGCCCGGGCTCCCCCGGTTCAGGTGCAAGGCTTTGAGCCGGCGCTGCTTCGGGAGCAGCCTGTTCCATGACCGCCGCTTCCATAGAGGCGTCCGTGGCCTTGTCTTCAGGCATGTGCTTGACGTTTACGGCATACGCGTGACGGGGCGCGGCCATGGGTTCGCGCATATTCGCGGCCTCGGGTTCACGCATGGACGCCGCGGTAGGTTCGCGCACGCCGTGATCGAAATCGTCCTCGCCGTTGTTGTCCGCTCGCAAGGCATGCTCCGGTTGCTTGGCGAGCGCCACCGCTTTTTCAACCGGTTCCGGCGCGACTGTCTTCTTGGTAGGCGAAGAAGCAGCGGCAACAGCCTTCTTATTCGAGGCGGTCGTCGATGTTGTCTTTTTCGAGCCAGCCGTGGATTCCGTCTGTTTAACGGGCTCTGACGCCGCCTGTTTTGTGTCTTCCACGTCCGCGTTCTTCTCAACCCGCGTTTTGGCCGTAGAGGTTGATTTGGTCTTCTTGGTTCTGGATGATGTCGATCGTTTTTTAGGCACGGTAGCTTCCTTTTGTAAATGAATCATGCTTGAAAGTCGGTCCCATCGTTCTTCTCCTCTTGATTGGCCTCCTGCTTCTCCTGAGCGGCCTGCTCCTGGTCGACGGCGCCGCTGCTGATCACCATCTGAATGCCTTCGGCAACATGCATGATCGAGCGGATCACCTTGGCTTTCGGTACGCAGAGCAGGAATCCAGAGGTGGGATTGGGCGTAGTGGGTACAAAAACGCAGACGCGTGCAATGCCGTCGTGCGTTAGCAGTTCCGCGGGTGCATCCGCGGTCAGAAATCTGATCGCATAGGTGCCGGCGCAAGGGTATTCGACAAACACCACTTCGCTGAAAAGTTTACTCTTGCTGCCAAACGCGGCGGAAATCTGGCGAATCGATTTATAGACCATGTTGATGCCCGGCAAGCGGTCGACCAATGCGTTGACTGAATACAAGAACTTGGCGCCAAGGTAGTTGTGGGCCAGTAAACCGAGCAGTACAATGGCCATGAACATGCACAGCAACACCACGAAGCGGTCGATGAAGCGCACATCCGGACCGATCCAGGCCGTGGTTACCTCGAACAACCAGGACACCAGCCATATGGTCAGCACCGGCGGAGCCAGCACGAGCAGCCCTGCCAGGAAGTGATCCTGCAACCATTTCACTATCTTTTTCATTTTACTAATTCGCCTAACCTGTCATGATGCATACTGTTTGGGAAGTGCCTTTACACACTTTCTCCATAAGAAGGATGTGAACACTAAATAAGTTGTGGTAAACTTTCAAGCCATAAAATGTTGAGGTTATGTTATGAAATTATTCAAAAGCCTGCTCGGTTTGGTTTTTATTATTGCAAGCCTGGCTTTGCTGGCCGGGTTGGCTGGCAGCTTTCTGGGTTTGTTCGGCCCGACGCGGCAGACCGCCGGCCCTGACGATGCCGCGGTCGGCCATGCCGCGAACAGCAATCCGAGCAGCCCACGAGCCGGCATCACATACAGCAAAACGCC
>CAZOLK010000104.1:0-16823 GCA_964580325.1 uncultured Verrucomicrobiota bacterium
CGGCCAGTGGACGGCGGGCAAAAAGCGCGCTCACGGGATGCTGCAGCAGCATCAGCGCGAACATGACGGCAATGGCGTGGAACGCGGCCCGTTCCGCGCTGCGGCCGGCGATCAGTTGGTAGACCAGGAAGACGACCGGGATAAAAAAGTGGGCGCCGTTGGCCAACACGGCGCCCATGCGCGGTAATTCCGCGTGCGGCAGGCCGCGCAACCCCAGTTTGAGCGCTTCGATATGGGTGATGTAAAACAGCGTGACATAAGAGGCGAACGCAGGGATTATAGCTGCTTTGACCACCATGATGTAGGGCACGTTGACGTATTCGGCAATGATAAACGCGGCCGCGCCCATGATCGGCGGCATGAGCTGGCCGTTGGTGCTGGAGGCCACTTCTACGGCAGCGGCTTTTTCCGGCGTATAGCCCACTTTCATCATCAGCGGTATGGTGAAGGTGCCGGTGGTGACGATATTGGCGATGCTCGAGCCGGAGATCATACCGGTCAGGCCGCTGCTCAACACCGCGGCTTTGGCGGGTCCGCCGGAGAAACGGCCCATCAGGCATAGGGCCAGCTCAGTGAAGAAGCGACCGCCGCCGGCTTTATCGAGCATGGAGCCGAACAGCACGAACAGGAACACCACCGTGGCCGAAACGTGTAACGGTACGCCGTAGATGCCTTCGGTGGACATGGTGATCTGGCCGATGAACCGGTTGAGGCTGACGTCTGCGCGCTGAAGCAATTCGGGCATGCTGGAGGCATTGAAAGCCCAGAAACAGAAGACCAGCGCAATTACGGGCAGGGCCGGCCCTACGCTGCGCCGGCAGGCTTCCAGCAGGAGCGTGAGCAGCAACACGCCGAAAACGATGTCGCGTGGCAAAGGCAGGCCGTAGCGCGTCATGATGCCTTCGTAGTCCAGCACCAGGTAGAGCGCTGAAACAGCCGCCAGCACGGCCAGGATTGGCTGGAACCAGCGCAGCTTGTGCCCGGCGGCGGCCCAAAACGCGCGCAAAGGCTGGAAAAAGCGGGTCAGGCGGCCTGGCCGCGAAGCATGGGGATGTTTGGGCGCGGGGCTCATGTAGAGAATGAACAAGGCGAACGCCAGGTGAATGCTGCGGACAAAACGGGCTTCCAGGATCAGCCAGCCAGCCAGCGAACATTGAAAAGCAACCCAGAGCAGGGCCGCCAGGATCACGGCGTGGTTGAGCTTTTTCTCTGGTTCTGGCTGACCTTCTTGCGCGGAATGGTCGTCGTGCGTCATGGTGTTTGCCGCTGTAAAGCGTGAGGGATCAGCGAACGATCAGACCGGCTTCCTGGTAATACTTCATGGCGCCGGGATGGATGGGCGCGGTCAGCCCTTCGAGCATGGCTTCGGGCGTCAGGGCGGTAAAAGCCGGATGTAGACCGCGGAATATGTCCAGGTTCTCGAACACCACTTTGGTCAAGGCATAGACCACGTCATCCGGCGTGCTGGCCGAGGTGATCAGCGTGGCTTTGACGCCGAAAGTGCGCGCGTCACTGCTGTTCAGTGCGCTGGGATACATGGCCTTGGGCACCGTGGCCCAGGCATAGAAGGGATTCTTGGCAAGCAGGTTGTCGATGTTTTCGATGCTGACGATGCGTACGCCGCGGCGACCGCTGGTGGCTTCTTTAATGGCGCCGCTGGGGTGTCCGACCGTGTAGAAAAAAGCGTCGATGCGATCATCCTGCAGCAGCGACGGCGCCTCGGAGGCCTTGACTTGTTCGGTCTTGATATCTTTTTCCGGATCGAGCCCGGCGCTGTTCAATGCGTCGATGGCGTTTTGCCGCTGGCCTGAACCGGCATTGCCGATATTCACGCGCTTACCCTTGAGATCCGCGATGGACTCGATGCCCGCGTCGTCGGCAGCGACCAGGGTGATGGCTTCCGGGTGCAGCGAAAAAACCGCCATCAGGTTGGATTGCGCGCCCATGACCTGCCAGTCGGCCAGGCCTTTGGAAGCCTGATATTGACGGTCCGATTGGGCAATGCCGAAATCCAGATCGCCGTTGAGCACGGCATTAATATTGAACACCGACCCGCCGGTCGATTCGACCGTACAGCGGATATGGTAGATGTTGCGCTGGTTGTTGAGCATTTTGGCAATAGCACCGCCGGCCGGATAGTAGACGCCTGTCAGACCGCCTGTGCCGATGGTCACAAACTGGGTACGCTGCGAAGCCTCCCGGCCGCAACCCGAGCATAACAGAAGTGCGAACGCGCCCAAAAGCCAAACAACGCAGCGCCAGTTAAACCTTTTCATCATATACTTACTCTCTCGTGTATTCAGTGTATTCGGGAAATAAAATCATCATTCCTGAAAAGCGTGGGCACTGCAATAAAAAAGTGGGGCGAGGGGCGAGGGTATGGCGATCTGTTGCTGGATCGCATGCGTGGGCCGGGGGCTAGGGCCCACAGAAAAATAACATGCCATTTTGATGGCCCCCATCCAGCGGCGTTGCAAAACTCGAAATATTCCGATATTCCTGCGTTTTTGCGCCTTGCTGAGCACGCCAACCTGCTGGTGTGCGTGGCCGGCTGGACCGTGCGCTGGGGCGACCTGGGCAGCGATATACGTCAGGAAATGGTGCGGCGCACGTTTTATGAATGAAAGGGGCGTTGGGGAAAAGGGCCGATGACACGCCGCACGCGATATTGCAACCCGCGGATCTTGTTGTATACTGCGCTACCGTGTATCCAATTGTAACCAGGATGCTGAAAAAGTAATTGCTCCGTGGTTGACGCGAAGCATGATGTCGCGATCAGCGGAGATGCAGGCGTGTCCGCGCTTGCCGGCATCCCGTTAAAAAGAAGAAAATTGTGATCCCATGAACGAAGAATATGATTTATTCTCAGAAATCAAGACGTTGCTGGACAGTCAACATTTGGCTGTACTGAGTTCCTATGATGGGGACAGTCCCTATATGAGCCTGCTGGCCTTTTGCGTGACGGACGATCTGAAACACGTGTTACTGGTCACGGAACGCGATTCGACCAAATACCGCAATATCCAGGCGCATCCCAAAATCGCTCTGCTGATCGATGACCGCACCCATTCGGAGAGCGATTTCGAGCATGCCTCTGCCATCACTGTGTGCGGAGAAGCGCGCGAAGCGGACGGTGTGTTGCGTGAACAGGGGCTGAGCCTGTTCCTGGAACGCCATCCAACCCTGTGCACGTTTGCGCTGCAATCCTCCACCGCCGTGGTCGCGGTTCACGTGGAGCGCTACGTCTTGGTCGACCATTTTCAGCGTCTGCGCGAAGTTCGCATGAGGTAGGCCCAGGGCATGCTTTCGGGCGTGTTTTTGTCCGGATCGTAGGGCGTGGCCAGGAACTCCATCAGGCCGTGCCATTCCTTGTCCGACATATATGCCGCTCGATCTGCAGCCAGGGGTTGGCCCGGCACTCTTTGGTGAATTGCAGCAACGCGTGCAGGGTGTGGGGCGAGTTGGGTCGCGAATGGCCGCGGCAGCCCATGACGCCGGGCGGGTCGGTCAGCAGGTCGTCGTCGTCATCGAGCAGCAGACTGTCAGGGGTCGCGACCTGGGTCATGGACAGTTTGGCGTCTTTGGGGGTGCACCAGTTGATCGCCAAAATCGCCCAGCAGCCGCCAGCCGCTGGAGACATAACCGCCTTGGGTGACGCGATCCTGGCGCACCTGGATCAGTTTGCCGTTGCGCGGCCGGTAGACGCGGATTTCGGCGTCGTCCCAGAAGCCGCTGCGAAAATGTTTGAACGCGCCGTCGTCGAGCATGACTTCGGTTTTCGAGTCGGTCGTGGTGCGGAAGCGGGTGCGGTAGCAGAGCGGTTCGAACGAACCGCCGCCGAGAAAGCCGACCACGCCCGGTATATCGCCGATAGTGGCGGTAAACGCACCCGGGTCATGCAGGCGCACGTGGTTGTGAACAATAAACTCGGCTGGCGCCCGGCTGCCGAAACCGCGCGGTTCGTACACGATCATGGTGTTGGGCGGATACGCGGCCCAGGCCGTTCCGGTTTTGATGATGCACGGGTCATGAAAAAACAGCAGCGTGTAGGCATGGTCCGCGGCAGGCACTTCGGTTATGCCTGTGCGTGTTTTGCGCAGCGCCAGGCTGAAAACGCTCAGCCGGTTCGAGAACAAGGGCTCCACGGGTTGCACGCGGTACCTGATTTCATCCATCTATGCACCTCAAAAGACAAAATAGTACAAAAATCTGACATGATACTGCATTTATTATGCTGTCCTATGGACGTATTATACAAATGCAAAAAAACAGAAAGATGAGGATGCAGCAATGACAGCAAAGCGACTTGCAATGATCGGTTTTGATTCGATTTCCCTTTCGTTTCTCAAGAAATTTATCGCGCGCGGCGTCATGCCCCATACGCGGAAGCTGATCGAGAACGGTGCGATGACCCAGACCTGGCCCTGTTTTCCCATGGAGACCGGGACCAACTGGGCCTGCCTGGCCACTGGCGCTTCGCCCTGGGTCAACGGATGCAACATGAGCACCCACCTGGCCGGCACGCCGCTGGACAAGTGGACCAATGGCTTCCCGCCTTCGATCAACCACGCGGAACAGCTATGGACCGCGGCCGGACGCGCTGGGTTGAAGTCGGTTATCTTTGACTGGTCGCAATCGTTTCCGGTCGATCCGCGGCAGGAATATATCCTGCACGTGGGCGAGAACGGGCGGCCCAATTTTTCGCACAAAGCGGTCCAGGACCCGTGCGCGTATATGACGGATCCGGTCAAATTCAGCGATGACGGCATGACCTGGTGGCAGACCGTTCAAGTACGCCAGATCGCGGCCGCTGAAAACAGTCAGGGGCAAACCGGTTTTGTCGTGGATATCGTGCCTTGTTTCAACAGCATCTGGGCCGATAAAAAGGTGCGGAGCCTGTACGCCGAATTGGTGCGCGGCGCGGAAGGCTTCGATAAACTGGTTCTGCGCGGCTACCAGGGCGAAGACGTGCTTTGCGTGAGCGCGGACAATACGTTCAGCGAATGGAAAAACTTCACCTTCGATATCGAGGGCGAACAGATCCAGGGGGCGGTGCGCGGCAAACTGCTGGAGCTGTCGCCGGATGGCAAGACCGTACACTTTTATCTCAGCCAGATCTACGATCAGCAGCGGATCGCCACTCCCGCTTCCTACTCCGCAACCCTGCTCGAGCGCTGCGGTCCCTACCTGCATGTGCCGTTGACGCAACAGACCGTGCAATCCGGCGTGTGCGACATCAAAACCTATATGGAGGAAATGGAGCACCAGGCCAAATGGTACAACAAAGCGGCCGAGGTCATCCTGAACCGCGAACCGTGGGACTTGTTCATGCTTAAGTGGCATGGCACGGACTGGACCAATCACCTGGCCATGTACATGATCGACGAACGGCATCCCATGTATGAAACGGAACGCGCAGCCGAAGGCTGGAAATATTGGGACGATTTGATGCAGTGGGGCGACGACATCGTTAAAACCGTCGTGGACGCGGCCGGACCAGATGCGCTCATCGCACTGGTCTCGGACCATGGCGGCGGCACCCAGTTGCCGGGCATAGACCTGCATCACGATGTCAACGGTTTGCTGGAACAACATGGCTGGCTGGTCAAGTCTGCGGAGGGCAATTATGATTGGTCCAGATCAAAAGCCTATGCGCGTGAGCATTACATCCTGCTTAACGTCAAGGACCGCGACCCCGACGGCATCGTCGAATCGGGCGCCGAGTATGCCGCTTTGCGTGATGAGATCATGCAAACGCTGCTGGATGCCAAGCACGAAAACGGCCGGCATTGGTACCAGGCGGTCATGACCCGTGAAAAGGCAGGCCGGCTGGGCGTGGGCGGCGACCGTGTGGGCGATATTTTTCTGCTTAAATCCGACCCGGACCCGACCGTGGAAGTGGATAAAGAGGCGTTCTGGAAAAGCCACCGGCGCGAACAGACCGGTACGTGGGACCGTCCGCTGTTGAATACGGGCAATCACCTGGACGACTCCTATTTCGTTTTGGCTGGCCCGGGCGTCAAAAAAGGCTATGAACGCCCGCGCCCCACCCTGATCACCAGCGTAGCTCCAACCTGCGCCCAGGCTGCGGGCATCCCGACGCCCAAAGATGCTGACGGCAGTGTGTTGTATGATTTTTATACGTGAGAGTGGCGAGTGGATCACAAATGAGGAGTCGATGGAGTCGATTCTTTCGATTCCATCGAAAAAACACGCCACAAGCCGCTGGCCACTTGCCGCTCAATCCTTATACACCACCACGCTGATCACTTCACCGGTCAACATATCGCGAATCACCGGGCCGTATTCCAGCTTGTAGCGCCTGCCGGGCATGGCTTTCCAGCCAAGCCTGACCCCATCCATATTAACATATAATCCCGGCGCGATTTTGACGATGCGCAGGGTGTGCACGCCTGGTTTGAAGCGCATCGGTCGCGGGTTGCTGTCGGATTGATAATGGATGGTCCGCAGCTCCTTGCCGTTGATACTCTTGATGAATAGGTACGGGGACATGTTCAATATGGCAACCTCTTCATTGGGTTTTCCCTTGGTGGCCTCGAACACATCGATGGCTGGCAGCAGCGTGGCTGGTTCGGTTTTGACAGGTTCCGGTTTGGGCTTGTTCCGATCAGTCGTGATGCAGCCGGAGCAAAAAAACGCAGCCCCTATGCCCCATGCAAAAAGCAAGCCCACCCGTTGGCTGAACATCTGATACCACGCGCTTGTTTCCGTTCTTTTCAATTGAACACCATTTGTCTTTTTGCGATTCACTTTTCTATCAGCGACAACGATTAACATAAAGATATTAACATAAACATAAAGATAAAAGGGTCTACGATTATGTCAAGCGTCATGCACAATCTTTGTTTTTTTTTACAAGACAAAAGGTGGAATGCGGGTTATTATTATCGATAGGTTAGGGCACTGGATGCAGGGTCATTCACTTCTATTGATATTAACGAATGTAGCATGGGTATAATGTGTTGATCGGGAGTATGTATATGATGCGAAAGACATGGTTTTTTACAAGGGTATGGGTTGGTTTCCTGGTATGTGTCGCGCAATGCGTGCGAGCCGAGTTGATGACGATCTGGAATTTTGGTGCGGATGCTGGTTCCTATACGGAGCAGGCTGCTTTGCATAACTTGCTGGCCGCGCCTTCGCTGGCGCTGTACAACCAGTCCATCGACGCCAACGGCAAGGACGGCATCGCTTTTACCGATGCTGCCGGCGTATACCACGAACTGGGCCAGGCCGCGGCCTGGGACGATATCAGGGGTGGTGGTGCTGACGCGGAGTGGATCGTCAATATCAACACGGTCAACTGGATCGATATGACCGTGCGCTTCGATTACCGCGGCAATAACAGCCATCCGATCACTACACTGTCCATCGACTACAAGCATGAAACCCAGTCGACCTGGACGTCGATCGTCAACGAAACGCCGCTCAACGGCAACGGCACCTGGCGCACGTTCAGCATGGACCTGTCGCCAGTCGATGCGATCGAGAACAAGAACGCGCTGCAACTGCGTTTCACCGACCTGGCCGCGGATGCCGACGCCAACGATTCGTTCCGCTTCGACAACCTGCAGTTCAGCGGCACGCGCATCAGTTCGTTACAGCCCGGCGATGTGTATATTATCGGCTATCGTACGGATACGCCCGATTCGGTGGCGTTCGTCTCGTTTGTCGACCTGCCCAACGGCGCTATCATCGGCATCACCGACCGCGGATGGGCCGGCGACCGGTTCAGCGTGACCAATGGCAGCGAAAACCTGTTCTGGTGGGAAAATACGTCGGGCGCCACCATGCCGGCCGGTTCCATTGTGGTGCTCAACGGCGGTATGCAGGGATTTGACGAGAACGGCGACAGCTTTCATCTGTTCGCCGGCAGCATCAACCAGCCATTGCTTCTGTTCGGCCTGAACATCCAGGAAGACGGCGACACCATCACCTCAGGGCAAGCCATGGGCTGGCAGCGGTTCGGCGATCATATCAACTATTCCATGCTGGCCGATCAACTCGCCGACGCCGGCGCACACCTCAGTTTTTCCATTCCCGAAATGGACAACGGCTACTACATCGGTCCGCGCGCCGGTACCGCGACCGGTCTCAAAGCCGCCATCATCAACCGCTCCAACTGGTTGGTCACCAACGATCAAGAAGCCGACTGGACACCCTATTCCGGTTCATTCACCATATATGGGCAATCCGCCACGCCGGAACTTGAAATCAGCGAGATCTACTTCAATCCCGATGGCGACGACACCGGTTGCGAGTGGGTCGAAGTGCGCAATACAGGCAGCGGCGTGATCGATTTTTCCGCCACGCCGGTCAGCGTGGCCTGGAGCGCGGCCCGTTTCGGCGAATCCTGGAGTTCGTCGTGCGCCTACACCATCGATTCCGGCACGCTGCTGCCCGGCGGCTATGCCGTGTTCGGCGGAACCACCTCACGACCGCGTAATGGCAGCCCGACCTTTTTTGTTCAAAGCGCCACGCTCGAACTGGAAAACGCCAAGACCGGACGTAATCCGGCGCGCAACACGGGCGTGGCTATTTTCAGTGGTTCGCATACGGCCATTCAGAACCTGGCCTCTGACGCGACGCGACTGGATTCGGTTTTCTACGGCGATGTCAGCAGTAGCCAATTCGCCTATAACCAGAGCGGTCAGACCGGTGCGTCGTTGACGCCCGAGTTCGACAATGCAGCCGACGCCAACGGCATTCAGAAGACCTGGGACGGTCGCTGGGTCCATTCCCCGCGCGGCGGAACTCCTGGCTGGGGACTGCGCGACACAATCAACGGCAGTGCCTCGTTCCTGGCGCGCTGGGACGATAACCCCGGCGCGGTCATCGGCCCCGGCTATGCCGCGGCTGCCGGCATGAGCCAGAACGATGACAGCGCCATGTCCGATGACTGGTCCAGCCTCTCTTTCAACAGCAATGGCAACATGTACGTCTCCATTGACGACGAAGGCATGATCGAGATCACGACCAGCGGCCAGTTCGTGCGCGGCGGCGCTTCGAAGAAAACCGGTGGCGCCGTCAATGTCACGGCCCACGGTACTGCCCTCGGCTACCTGGCAAACCAGGGCGACTACGAAGGCGTCACCTTTCAGCCCAACTCCGGCGAGATCCTGACCGTCAACGAACGCGGCGTCAGCGACACGTCCGGCGCCCAGTTCTACAAGATGAACGCCGCCACGTTTGCCGTCACTGAATCCCACGAGTTTACCGACAACTTCATGCTGCATCTGGATAACGAGCGCAACTTCAACCTGGAAGCCATCGAGTTTTACCAGCAGGTCGGCTTGATCGAACAGTTCTTCGTGGCCAGCGAAGGCAACCGTGCCATCTACCTCTACGAGTTGGACCAGGGTACGCTCCAGCAGGCCACCGACGATGTCATCGATATGGGCGTGCGCTACAACGACAACCCCAAAGACCTTTATTACAACAGCGTTGCCAAAGAATTACTCGTCCTATCGCTCAGCGGCTCTTTGCGCCTGTTCAACTACGACACCAACTCCGCCTCATTCATGCAGCAGAAAGACGAGTATCGCATACCGTCCTGGTTACGCGAACGCGGCTGCGAAGGCATGACCCTGGACAATGACGGTTCGCTTTACATCGCCCAAGACGGCTGCACGGTCTATAAGTTCAATGCCTTTAACAGCGGCGACAACATCCCGGACTGGTGGTGGAACCAGTACGGCTTCACCAATGTGGTCCAGCGCGACAAGGATGCCGACCCGGACTACGACGGTTATACCACGGGTGAGGAATACATTGCCGGCACAGATCCCAATAGCGGCACATCCAGTTTTCTGATCAGCGACCAGTTCGGTAAATCGGGCGAAGATCCCTATCACATCATCCGCTGGTCCGCAATTGCCGGCAGGTACTACACCATTGACTGGTCCACCAACCTGTTCGACGAACCGGCGTTCCACGTACTGATCGAGGACCTGCAAACCACCAGCGACGGCATCGCCGCCTATACCAACACCACCCGGATCCATGCTCCGATCTACTACCGGATCCGCGTGCACAATTAACAGATCGAGTACGGCGATCACGCATGTTGCCTGCCGACGATCTGCACTTGGGAGCGTTGGCGCGAAACGGAAAACGCTACCAAACCCGGTCGATCACTTCACGCACAACGTTGACCCAGCGCGCCGGTCGGGTTAAATCGTCGCCCACGGTTTCCACGTCCTTGAGATGCAGGTGCAAGCATTGGCCTTTGCAAGCTTCCAGCCCGTTGCGGATAATCCTGCGTACGCCATCCCCGTTCCAGGATAAGCCCGACACCATGTCCGTGGGGTTGGGGCGCCAGGATAGGGCATAGTCCATGCCGATCTGTTCCGCGCAGCGACGCACATCGGCCACCGGCGTCACGGCAATGCTGCGCAGATTGGGTACGCTGCGCAGCAAGCCGATTTTCTCGCCCAGGTCTTCGCAGCAACCATAGTGCATCAGGCCGAAGTTTTCCATGATCGGCAACTGGTATTGCAACAGGAATTCATCGTGGAACGCGGGAGAGACCAGGGTGTATTCCTGGGCGGCCAGGAAGCCCCATAACTGTTTGCGTTTCCGCGGCCCGGCGTTGGGACTGGGCCACTCGAGTTCGTCACAATAGGGCATGGCCTGGTTGTTATGGCTGATCAGGGTGAAGTGGCCGGCGTCTTCGGCGTCCTGGTGGCAGCGCAGCACGGCGTCGCGCAGGAACGCCAGCAACCGGTGGAGCTGTTCCGGTTCTTCGTACATGTCCAGCATGATTTGCGCCAACCCGCGCAGCTTGGCCACTTCAGTGGAGATGTCGCCCAGGAACGCCTGCAGCACCGGGGTACGGTCGACCGCAACCTTCATGATCTCGCCGATCGCATCGTGCACTTTTGCCAGGTTGACGGCCGTGGCCTCTTCGTCCACCACATGGCGGTAGGGCGTCAGTTTGTCCAGGTCGTCCCAGTCTTGGAGCGGCGGCGCATACGCACCGGCTGAGCCATCCTGATCGAGGCGCTTCATGTTGGCCGGCAAGCCCCAGAGATTGCCCCAATCCATCGGCTTCACGGCGCCCAGCGTATACCAGGGATCCTGAATGAAATCGTCGCCCACCTCGTGATGAAAAATCCGTTGACGCAGCGTGCGCTCCACATTGCGCAGCAGGGGATCCTGGCATTGCATCCGGTGGTTGCCGAACGTATCGCGACACCAGTAATTCCACTGCCCAAAGGTGAAAAGCAGAGGCGGTCGCGTCGGTTTCAGGCTGAAATGATCCGACCACAACCGGCGCCGTTCCTCCTGCACTTCGTCGGCCGCAATGGCCGCTACCCGGTACGCTAGTTCGCGCACTACATCGATCTCCTGCTTCACGCTCATCATGCAACCCTTTCTTCGTTCGCGTATGTTTCATCCTGCCACGCTGTCTGCTCTGGTGGAGGACGCTGATTTAACTTTGCCCGTGAATATAGACTGTTCGGCGTAAAAGGGGAATAGACGAACAGGACATCTATTTGTATATTCAGGACATGAACATGGATTTTAAGATGGATGTGCTTTGCATGGACCGGACCCATTGCTGGTCGGCCTGGCATTGGGACAGCGATCCCATTGACGATCAGCAGCGGTTCAATTTGTTCATCGCCCTGTCCGGCCGCGGCGGGGCGCGGGTGGATGGCAGCGTCTGGAGTTTGGCTATGGGCGATTGTTTTCTCTTCGATTTTCGTACGACCATCCGCACCTGGCACGATCCGCGGCAGCCGTTGGTGGTGGATTGGGCCGTTTTTCGGACCGGTTCACAGGCCGTGGCCGATGCATTGCGCATGCGTCATCCGTTTGCCATGCGGACCCATCAGCTTTCGCTGCTGACCGGTCTGTTCGGCAAAGCCCTGCTCGCGGCGCGCCACCGTCAGGACGTGGAACGTAACGTTTTTCTGAAAAGCATGCTGTTTGCTCTGCGCATGGAACATGATGCCGCAAATGTGCACGGGGCCACGCGTGAACGGGCTGAATGCATCGAAGCGGTTGTTCAGTGGATCGAACGCGACCCTGGGCACGCGTTCAGCGTGCCGGAGATGGCGCAACGCTGCCATGTCAGCCCGCGCCACTTTTCACGCATCTTTAAGCAGGCCACCGGCGCGGCGCCGCGCGACTACGTGCTGCATGTCCGGGTGGACAAGGCGCGCCAGTACTTGCGCCACTCGAGCCTGAGCGTCGGTGAAATCGCCCAGGTCCTCGGCTTCAAGGACCTTTTCCATTTCAGCCGTCTGTTCAAAACCAAAACCGGTCAGTCGCCCACGGCCTATCGCGACGACGCAGGGTAGTGGTTTTTTTGATCTTCATGCACTGTCTATTTTCATCCACTGATGTATGATGCGGACTTGTCCAGCTATTTCGACACTATCAGCCATGAAAAGATGATGGAACAGCTTGCGCCGCACTGCTACCGGTCGGTTCTCCGGCTGATCAGAATGTGGCTGACCTGCACGGTCAATGAAAAGGATGAGCACGTGGAAAAAAGAACACTTCGTCAAGCCAAACGCTTGGCCGGGCTGACGGATATGTTTTTCGGTTTTCCTAGTTTAACCCCCCTGGCGTTTTGTGGTAAACACTGAAACCTGAATACCGACGGCATCCATGACGCTGTTGAAGTGGTCTAACCATAATTATCGAGGATTTATCATGATCGAAAAGACTTTTGAAGAGAAGAAGGCTTTTGTGATGGCGCGATACAAGGCGCTGATCGAGCGTCCCAACGAGCAAGATCCCACCTGGTACAACGGAATTTACGAACGATACCTTTACCCGGCGATCACGAATGAGCACCTGCCGCGCGAGTGGGTCTATGACTTCAATCCCGAGACCAATCCGCTGTTCCAGGAGCGGTTGGGGGTGAATGCCGCTTTCAATGCCAGCGCTATGGAATGGAACGGCAAGATCGTCATGGTTGTTCGCGTGGAAGGCAATGATCGCAAGTCCATCTTCGCTATTGCCGAGAGCGATAATGGTGTTGACCAGTTCCGCTTCTGGGATGAGCCAGTCGTGATTCCCGAGACCGATAACCCGGCGACCAACCTTTACGACATGCGTCTGACCGCCCACGAGGACGGCTGGATCTATGGCGTGTTCTGCGCCGAACGCCTGGACCCCAACGCGTCTGCAGGCGACCTATCCAGCGCCGTAGCTCAGTGCGGAATCGCCCGTACCAAAGACTTGAAGACCTGGGAGCGCTTGCCTGACCTGATCTCGCACGCTTCGCAGCAGCGCAACGTGGTGCTTCATCCCGAATTTATAGACCGCAAGCACGCCTTTTATACCAGGCCCCAGGACGATTTCATCAAGGCCGGCTCTGGCGGCGGCATTGGTTGGGCGCTGGCCGACGACATCACGAAACCGGAACTCGGCAACGAGATCATCATCGATCCGCGCCATTACCATACCATCAAGGAAGTCAAGAACGGTATGGGCCCGACGCCGATCAAGACGGACAAGGGCTGGCTGCACATCGACCACGCCGTGCGTGGCACCGCGGCCGGGATGCGTTATGTGCTCTACGCTTACCTTTGTGACAAGGACTATCCCTGGATCGTGACCCATCGTCCGGGCGGGCACCTGATCGCGCCGCGCGGAAAAGAGCGAGTCGGCGATGTATCCAACGTGTTGTTCAGCAACGGCATGGTGGCCCGCGCCGACGGCACGGTTTACATCTACTACGCGTCCAGCGACACGCGCATGCACGTGGCGGTCAGCACGGTCGACCACCTGCTCGATTACGTCATGAACACGCCGGAAGACGGCATGCGTTCCTATGTCTGCACCCGGCAACGGATCGAGTTGATCCGCAGGAATGCTCAGCTCTCAACATCCATTGCTTAATCGGACAGACCATGGCCGATTGAATGTCCGGTCGCTGATCGAACATGCCTGGACTAAGAACATGTCGTTGCTTCCTATTGCCTAAGGTTCGTAGTCCAGGCTTCAGCCTGCCCGCTTCCATTTTCACGGTCACACCAACAACTCATTCCATCACACGCCCAAAGGGCGTCGAGCGGTTCTGCGTCCCGCTCGTGCAGCGCTGCAGGGAGAACGCTCACAACATGCGTCGTTCAGAGATGAACGCAGCTTCTTGTTCGCTACAAGTGCAGCAATCTCGGTATCTGCGGAGGAAAGGACAGCGGCGATGGCTTGTTGTTCTGAGAGTGCAGGGATGGTCAACGGCAACTTCAAGAGTGGCCCCCTGACTATTTGGGGTTGCCCGGAACCAGAAATATTACGGGGCAAAGCGGATAATCAACAGCGCATAGTAGAGAAACAAACGGTTTATTGTGGCTGCGTATTGTTCCGTGTTCACGACCATAGCATTGCCGGTGATCCAAGCTGGACCGTCGGTCTTGTTCACCATTCCGCAGGTCGAACCACGGCACGTCACCATGATTTGCCATGCCTCATGATTGCTCCTGTCATAGCCCGATCAATCCGTTCGCACCATAAACCGGAAAGCCTTGGCTTTTTAGGTGCTCCCCATTGCTTTACAACAGCCTATCCAGCATCCCGCCCTTGCTCACATGCGGGGTCCAGATCTTGTCTCCGTTTTCAATGACAAATCGGTTGCGGGCTTCGGCGGCGGCGAGATCGCCTGCTCGCTCGCGCATTTCGAGAATGAGCATGCGGTTGGCTTCGAGGGCGGGGAGCCATTCAGGCGGAATACGCATTTCGTCAATGCCCCAGGCGGGGCAGCAGATGAGGCGTGCGTCGTTTTTCAGAAGCGCATTGAGAATGGCCTTTTCTGGCGGGGAATGGAATCCGCTCAGAAAGCAGTGTTGAGCGCCTGCGCTGCGGGCGCGCTTTTCGGCGGCGGCCAGCGTGTCGGGCGGGCAGTTGCGGGAGCAGAGCATGGCGATCTTCTCGTGGTTCAGGAGGGCGGGATTGCCGATCATGCGGAAGGATTGGCCATTGTGGGTGGCGTGTTGCACCAGCTTCCACGGATTCATGCGGATGTATTGCGCGATGTTTGCAGCAGCCTCGGGCGTGCGCACGATCATTTCGTAATAATTGCGGTGCCAAATGCGGATATGGGTGAGGCAGGCTTCGCCCGTGCGGCGGCGGATTTCGCGACTGACGGCGGATTTGAATCCGCCGATCACGTCGCCCAATCGCTGGTGGCCGCCCCGCATGCTAATCAATGCATGGAAATGATCCGGCATGACCACGGCCTCTTCCCATTGCATGAATGGGCATTTCTCGGCCGTGATGCGCATTCTCTCCTCGATCAATTCCCGTACGGGCGACACCTGTGTCGCCCCAGCCCCAGAAGGCGGCGAGGCAGACCTCGCCCCTACGCCAAATGGATTTCCATTGGCCCATTCGATGAATTCCCGATGTGCGCAAATCGTCACGAAATACAACCCGCCACCGGCATAATCATGCGCTTTCAACCGGATTGACCGGCGATGATGGATTTCGGGATTGTATTGGATGGCCTTCATCTCCGTCCTATTCCGTGCCCTTCTTCTCTTTCCCTTCCAACTGCTTGATGCTGCGATCCTCGACCAATAGCCTCATCTGCTGGATGGCGATCTGATTCAGTTTTGCCAGCCGTTCTGATTGGCTCAGTCCAACGAGTTGCGAGACGTTGGCAAAGTCGCGGATGTTTCCCTTTTCATCTGGATTCTCGTCACGCCACTGTTTTGCTGTCTTCCCGAAAAGCGCCATATTCAGAACGTCGGCTTCCGTAGCATAAACGAGGTTGATCTGATCTTTGGTCAGTTGGTCGGGAATGAGATGCTCTTTGATAGCGTCGGTGTGAATCCGGTAGTTGATCTTGGTTAGGTTGCGCGGATATCTCAGTTGAGGTGCTTCTGCTCATCCGCTTTTAGACGCTGGAATTCCTTGATCAGGTACAGCTTGAATTCCACCGAGATCCATGAGGCGAACTCAAAGGCGATGTCCTTGTGTGCATTGGTGCCGCCATACCGGCCAGCCTTGGAAAGAATTCCGATCGCTCCAGTCTTCTCTATCCACTGTTTGAACCGCCTCGAATCCAACACGGTTAGAAGCTGTTCTTTGCTTTGCACCATTTTCGCGACGCCACGAAAATGGCTTCTGGACTCATTCCGTGTCATTCCGTGTCTTCCGTGGTTCAATTCGCTATTCACCGGTAAAGAATTCTATTCGCATTTGACCTTCCTCAATGTTCAAATGTGAGTATAGCCTTACTGTTGCTTAGAGTCAAGCGCAAATCGCAATATACTTCTACTTTATTTCATGAGTGATGCCCTCGCTTTCCTTTCGTATCCTCCTGCCGAGTTGCTATTTAGCACTTTCTCAAGCGCATGTGTTAGTGCGGAATCGACGCCCTTGGTGTGACCGTGAGAATGGAAGCGGTGTTTGACGAAGGAGAAGAGTCGAGCTTCGCGGCTGGCTCAGCCGGATGCTCGACACCATGGAGTCCGTCAGGACGACCCGGAACACAAGCCTGCACCAAGCGTTGTTGCGGTGCGTGTGACGCAAGGCGAAGCCGCTTCCGGTGCGCTGGGGGCTGGAACGAGGTTGCGAAAGCAACCGTAGTGCCAGCCGGGGTAGCGGCTGCCTGCATATCTCCCGACGAGCGCAGCGAGGAGGGTGGTACATCTATCGCTCAGGGCGGGGCTTGCCTCTCAAAGTAGGTTCGGATACGTTGACGACTTCATCGCGGCGGCGCGTCCCGTCGCCGCGAAATGCGCCGGAAAAATGAAATGGTCGGGGCGCCGAGATTTGAACTCAAGACCTCTTGAACCCCATTCAAGCGCGCTACCAGTCTGCGCTACGCCCCGTATCTG
>CAZOLK010000105.1:0-16815 GCA_964580325.1 uncultured Verrucomicrobiota bacterium
TTCCTACGTTTTTGCGCCTTGCTGGGCGGGGCAACTTGACTCCACAAAAGGTCATGTTATTTTCTCGTGAACCCTAAGCGAACAGTCTATGAAAACCCGTGGCTGCGAGTGGATGAACACCGGGTTGTGGAGTCTGGTGGCAAGACCGGTATCTATGGCGTAGCCACGATGCCCCGGGCTGCCGGTTGCGTACCCATCGATACCTACGGCTATACCTGGTTGGTCGGGCAATACCGCTTTCCAATCGATGCCTGGTCCTGGAAAGTGCCCTCTGGTTGCCTGGAACCTGGCGAGGACGTGGTACAGGGCGCCAGGCGTGAGTTGCGCAAAGAAACCGGGCTGCTCGCATCCCGGATAACTCCGTTGGGCCAGGTGTATACCAACAGCTATTCGAACGGGCAAATCGATTTCTTTCTGGCCCAGGATCTCGAAGAGGGTGAACCCGTCTTCGATTCCACAGAGCAACTCGTGGTCAAAAAAATTCTGTTCCAGGACGCCGTAGCCATGGTCATGGACGGCCGGATCACGGATGCGCCCACCATGGCCATGCTGCTGAAAGCGGACGCCATGGATGTGGTCAGACCCCGCATCCGCATTCTCTATCAGGACGATTTCTGTGTGGCCATCCACAAGCCGGCCGGTCTGCTCGTGCATCGCACAAAGGATGCCGCGGACCGGGTCTTCCTGGTACAACGGCTGCGCGATCAACTGGAGCGGAAAGTATGGCCCATACACCGTCTCGACCGTTCGACATCCGGCGTCATGCTGTTTGCTTTCTCGGCTAAGACCGCCTCCAGCTTTGCCTGCCTGTTCAGCGAGCGACAGGTGGACAAAACCTACCTGGCCCTGGTCCGCGGTTACACCGACGATTCCGGCGTCATCGATCAACCCGTGAAATCGCAGACCGACAAGCAGGAAAAAGCAGCGGTCACCCATTACCAGACCGTGGATCGGGTTGAGGTTCCGCTGGCGGTCGGGCGCTATGAAAAGGCACGCTACTCGCTGGTTCGGGTCCGCATCGAAACCGGGCGCACCCATCAGATCCGGCGTCACTTCGCCCATATCCGCCATCCGGTGATCGGCGATTCCACCTACGGCGACAACAAGCACAACGCCCTGTTCAAGCACCGTTTTCTATCCACGCGCATCCTGTTGTTATCCGAAACGCTGGGTTTCGAACATCCCTTTACCGACCAACCCATGAAGATCAGGACCGAGCCGGATCCGGAATTCGGCCATGTTTTAAAGCTACTCGGGTTTGCGGTTCCGCTGTCAGGGGCTTTCGCTATCTTTAAATAATCGTAATCCGCTATCGTCAACCGTCAACCGTTATTACTCCTTTTTCCTCACGGCACTTGGTCAAGCAGCTCCACCCGTACCGTATCGTCCGGATCCAGGCGCACGTCAAAGACCAGTACGCCAGGATAGCAGGCCCAGGGGCCGGTGGATTCATTGCCGAAGAACAGGCCGTACCAACGGCCGTCTTTGCCTTGCTGCGGCACGCAGGAGTGGCCGGCATGGGGCATGGCATAGGTGCGACGCGGCATTTCGTACGGACCTTCCAGCTTGTCCGATTGCCAGTAGACCCAGTCGTAGGTGCCGTCAATGCGGTAATTCTCGCCATAGTTGCCGCCGCACCAGCCAGTGGCAAACACCAAGTATTTTCCATGGGCCTTGAGCAGATTGGTCGCCACGTCGCCTTTGGCGAAATTAGTGCCGGCCGTGGTGCGCAACTTGCGGGCCGCAGCATCGAGCTTATCACCCTTTGGATCGAACGGCAGCAGGTTGCCGTTATAGAACAGGTAGACCTGGCCGTCGTCATCCACAAACACGCTGGATTGCGAGCGCGCCCGATCCACATAGACGTAAGGTCCCTCGGGCTTGCCCGTGGCGCTACGCAGCCACATGGAACCGCCAACCGTCTTTTTGCCGCCCTTCTTGCTCGAACCGTAAAGCGACGTAAAGATGTGGAACGTATCGCCCAGATAGTATATTTCGCTGTCCATGTAATACTGCCCGAGGCTGCGCTTATTACGCTTTTCGCCAAAGCGGTAGTCGAAATCCTCCTGGGTAGCGCCCGGCACCTGCTTGACGTAATCGAACAGCACATCAACCGGCTCCCAATCGCGCATGTTCTTTGAGCGAAACACCATGATCTTGTTGCAGTAGGCCGGATCGCAACCTGAGCCGGTCATGTAGGCATAGCCGTCCGGCGCAAAACTGAATTGCAGGTCGCGGATATGGTAAGGCGCAACTTTTTCGATCTTATCCCATGGTCCGAACTCGGTCACCATGGTGCGCGGCGTGCGCGGAAACGGGACTTTGGAGCCACGCCCGTACAGCACGCTGGTGGTAAACTCGAGCGGCACGATCGCAGGTTTGTCGCGAAAAACGGCGCGGCTGTCGCGACCGCCGAAAGTGGCCCACCACTTATCGTCCGGCCCCTTGAACACCGTGCTCTGACCGCCATGGGCGATCATCAGGTTGGGCGAGCTATAGGGTCCCATGATGTCTTTGGCGAACATCACGAACGTATCGTAGCAACCCACACCAATCCGATCGCGCACGGACGCGCCGATCAGGAAGTAATGACCGTCATGCTTGAACAGATGCGCGCCAGCCATGACCGGGTAGCGCGGAGCATGGGTATCGTGGGCTTTATGCCTGCCGTGAGCCAGCGCCGGATACGATGCGCATCGCAACAGAACGGGTTGCGCCTCGAGCCCTGAGCAATCGGATTTGACCTTGGCGATCCAACCCTGGCCCACGATCCAGTAGAGCGCGCCGTCATCATCCGCAAAAAGGGACGCGTCACTGCCCTGAGCAGTAAAACGGCCCAGATCCTGGTACGGGCCTACGGGCTTGCCGCTGGAACTCTTGAGCAGACCGGTTCCCTGCCCGTTCATGCTATAGGCGATCCAGTAAGTGTCTTTCAAAAAGCGAATCTCGGGCGAAACCATGCCGCGCACCAGCGGACCGGCAGGATCGTCCGGATTGAGCCGGCGCTCATGTTGCCAGGCGCTTTGCGGCTGGGTCGCCTGCTTCTCGATGCTCCACATCTGGCCGAGTTCCGTCCATTTTTTGCAATCCAATGAGCGCCAGAGCCAGATGCCGTCATTGTTCTGGAAGTCGGGCTGGTCGTTGTTGCCGGCAACCGTACCGGTGAGATACCAGGCGCCGTCGCCGCCTTGACACACGCTCGTGGCGCGCAGCGGCGTGTCAAACAGCGGCTGCAGACGCGTTTCCGCCTCGTCGACCTTTTTAGGCGCAGCCGGACATGCCATGCGGCCGGCCAGCATCATGATCAGGGACAGGTTCATTATCTTATTTGCCAAATTGCGCATGGTCAGGCTCCTTATTCAAAGGTGAATGGGATGATCCGGGGTGTGTCCTTGCCCGGTTTGGCGGACACGGCTTTCCAGGCGTCGCCGTGCTTGAACACCGTGACCGGACCGGCACCGACCAGGACCGTTGAGGTCTCGCTGTAAGGACCGTAAACGCTGTCCGCGCACCAGAGCACCGCGTCATGGGACGGCTTGCCCTGATGCACGCGCCAGCGCGGCGCAAAAAGGCCGTAGCGGCCTTCATGCTTGAACAGGCTCACGCCTGCGTCGCCAACGGTCAGCCGGTTGGCGGCCGGATCGGGACCAGGCTTGGGCAGCAAGGGGCACGGTGCTTCAGCCAGCAGGGTCAAATCCGGCGCCATGCGTGCAATCCAGGCATCGGCGAACACCAGGTAATGCGTATCTGCGTCCTCACTGAAAATGCTGGGGCAACCGCCGCGAGTGGCCAGCACGGCAAAGTCGTCGTAAGGACCTTCGGGCTTGCCCGTGGCGCTCTTCTGCAGCAGGATCGCCTGTCCGTTCATGCTGCAAACCAGGTACCATTCGCTGTTGAGTTGGTAGACTTTCGGCGTGGTCGTGGCCTGGGCCAGGAGCGCGTCAATGCGCTCGGCCGGCGCGTTCCAGTCGAGCCAGAACCCGATTTTGGGCCGCCCCGCGTTAAAACAGGTCGGCCGGTCCCATACGTAACCGAGACAGGACCAGTTCCGCAGGTCCGTCGACATCCATAGGGGCGCACCGCGATTGTAATCGAAATCGACCTTGCCGGTTTTGTCGAATGTTCCGGCCGTACCGGTCAGGTAGAAGGCACCATCGACGGGACAGATCTGCACGTGGACCAGCATGTCCAGACGCGGCGGACCGTCGTGCGTGCCGGGTTCCCCAGGTTCGATCGCATCTGCGGCAGCAACGAACGCCAGCGACAACATGAGCAAACAAAGGCTTCTTTTCATATAGGCTCCTTCCAGCAACGGGCCGCGCCATGCGAACCCAAACAGTACTTCTCTCGAGCTAATACAGGCGAACATAAACGTTTCGTTTGCGTTATACAAGCTCAATCTCAAACCATCGTCCGCCTTGATTGGGTCTTTTATTGTGCTTGTCCACACCCGGATGACCAGGCAAAATAGCAACTTGTTATGACGGTGAAAAATAAGCAATGTATGGAAAAAGAGATGATGAAATTACTCGGTCAAACCCTCGAAGAGCTTACCGCCCTGGCCCGGAACCATGGGCAACCCGTTTTTCGCGGCCAGCAGTTGGCCGAGTGGCTCTACCGCCGCCACGCGGAAGACTGGACAGGCATGACCAACCTGCCGAAAACTTGGCGCAAAGACCTGGACCAAACCCATGCCATTGGCCGGCATGCGCCCGTGGAAACCGTGGTTTCGGGTGACGGTACCGGTAAATACCTTTTTCATATCGAAGCAGATCGCTACATTGAAACTGCGGCCATCCCTGACGAGGAACGCGTGACGCTCTGCCTGTCGACCCAGGTCGGTTGCCGTCGCGCCTGCGCCTTTTGCGGGACCGGCCGTCAGGGATTTCGCGGCGATCTGGACACAGCCGACATCATCAATCAGTTCGCGTCCTGTCCCCAGCGGGAACGCGTGACCAACATCGTGTTCATGGGCATGGGCGAGCCGCTGGACAATGCAGCCGCCACTTTGCGCGCCCTGGATATCTTCACCGCCGGCTACGCCTATGCCATGAGCCCGACGCGACTGACCGTATCAACCGTGGGCGTGATGCCCGGCCTGGAACAGGCGCTGACCCAAAGCCGCTGCCATATCGCGATCAGCCTGCACTCGCCATTCGATGACGAGCGCGCCCGGCTAATGCCCGCGCAACAGCGCTGCCCGATCAGCGACGTGATCGAACTGTTGCGCGAGCACGATTTCTCTGGCCAGCGGCGATTGACTTTTGAGATCATCCTGTTCGACGGCGTCAACGATACGCCGCGCCATGCCCGAACCGTAGTCAAACTGCTCAATCCGCTGCGCTGCCGGGTAAACTTGATCCCGTTCAACCCGTTTCCCGGCATCCCGTTCGCGCCCAGTCCGCGCCCGATCATGGAAGCCTATCAGCGGATCCTGAAAGATAAAGGGCTGACCACCACCATCCGCAAATCCAAGGGTCAGGACATCCTGGCTGCTTGCGGCATGCTCTCAACTCAGCGGATGGAGGCTTTGCGGACTACGTAACAGCCGCTTCCGGAAAAGCTCAGGGGCAGGATGCCCCTGCTACCACCACGGCCTGGGTGACAAAAATCAGGCCGATCAGGACCAGGGCAAGGCCGCAGAAAATGATGATGCCGCGATACACCGCAGGCGCACAGATGCGCCGGCCCGATGCTACGGTCCAGGCGACCAGGCTGTACCAGACCAGGTCAGCCAGCGTGTGGCCAGTGTAAAAAGCGATGAAACCGGCAACGCCGCGATCCAGCGCCTTGATCACGAAGTTCAGCCCGATGGTGGCCCACCAGATGGTCCAATACGGATTGGACAAACTCGACAGCACACCGGCCAGGATGGGCACATGCAATGCACCGCCCTTTTGCTCCGCTTTGGCACTCAAGGCCTGTTTCACGGCGCCGGCTGACGTGAGCGCCATGTGCAAGCCCATGACGCACAGCAGACCGCCACCCAGCAAGCCCATGATCACTTTGAACAGGTCCTTGGTCAAGCAGGCATGCAATCCCAGCACGATCATAACCAGTAGAAACAGTTCCAGGATAGCATGACCCAGCACGATTAGCGGACCGGCCTTGAAACCGTTTTTCATGGCCTCGCTGATGGTCACGGTCAACATGGGGCCCGGCATCAGGGCGCCGGACAGGGCAACCGTGAACGCGAAAAAGAACAACTTGATCAAGTCGGCGAAGTCCATCACGTTTTGGGCACGGGTTCACGGCCGATCCGCTGCAGCACCTGGAGCATGTCGGACCAGACATCCCAGAAACGCTGCTTGGTCTCCTGCTCTTCGCCGCATAGCAGGTATGAGGGGTGATAGGTCGGCATGGCCGGGATGCCCTTGTATTCGAGCCATTTTCCACGAAGCCGGGTGATGCCGCTCTGGTTGAACAAGCCTTGCAAGGCCACACCGCCGAGACAGACGATCAGTTTGGGCCGGATCAAGGCAATTTGCTCGTCCAGGTAGGGCAGGCAGGCGCTCATCTCCCCAGGAAACGGCGCGCGGTCGTGGAGCATGGCATAGTCGACGCTGGCGCGGCACTTGACGATGTTGGCAATGAACACCTGCTCGCGGATATAGCCCATGCGCTGGATCAGCCGGGTCAGCAACTGGCCGGCACGGTCGACAAAAGCCAGACCCTGGAGGTCCTCGTCGCGGCCCGGACCCTCGCCGATGAACATGACCTCCGGATCCAGGCAGCCCTGGCCGGGCACGGTCTTGGAGCGCGACGCGTGCAGCGGACAGTTGCGGCACTGGGCCACGCGCGTGGCTATGGCTGCCAGCCCAGCCTGGCGCTGCTCCCTGCTCAACGGTGCAGCCGGCGGAACCGCTGGCTGCAAGGGTCCAGACCGGACAGCCACCGGCGCCGGTCCAATGGAGACGGGCGCGGTCAACGCCTGCAGCGTTTCCGGGCGAACCGCCACCTTTTCCTGACCTTCTTCTTTGAGGTACGTCAGGTAAGCGACTAAATCATCGAGCACTTCATTCAACATACTACATCGCACATTTATTCGTCAGCGAATATCTGGTCCAGCCAATCGAAGAGCACTTGTCCAATCAGGCTGCGATTTTCCATGACGCAGTGATTTGAGGCGCAATCGTCAGCCGGATTTCCTTGCTCCTGTATTCTCCCTCGCCGACAATGAGCCGCGCAGGCGCCTTGACCGCGACCGGATCACACTCGTCTTGTGCCTTTTCGACCCGTTCACCCAGCGCATACCATTCCTTCTGCCAACTGGCCGCATCGCCGTTCTTGATATGAGCGGCGGCATAAAAAGCTTTGCCTATCTCAGCCCCGTGATTGACCGCAGCGCCCAGGATAAGGTTGCCGAAGTGGAAATCCATTTCGCTGTCTTTAAAAAAATAGCTAAAGGCTGTTGCATGCGCGTCAAAATTTTTGTCGTCCGCGCTGCCCGCCGCCATGCTGATTGCCGTCAGACAACAAAATTGGGCTGCCAGGAAATAGATCGACCAGCCATGTCGATCATTGAAAAAGTTCCAATAAGTATAACTTGTTTGAGTGTTCATGTTATCGTTCCACCATCAGCCAAGCTCAAAACGGTCAAGGTTCATCACCTTATTCCATGCGGCGACAAAGTCGCGCAGGAATTTATCCTGTGCATCGTCCTGCGCATATACTTCGGCAATGGCCCGCAGTTGCGAATTGGAACCAAAGACGAGATCAACGCGCGTGGCCAACCATTTGCGTTCGCCCGTAGCGCGGTCACAACCTTCGAATACATCTTGATCCTCCGCAGTCGGCTTCCACATGGTGTCCATGGTAATCAGATTCACAAAGAAATCGTTCGTGAGTGCTTCCGGTTGTTTGGTGAACACACCGTGGGCGCAATCGCCGACATTGGCTCCGAGAACGCGCAGACCGCCGACCAGAACCGTCATCTCGGGAGCAGTCAGCGTCAGCAACTGAGCCCGATCAACCAACAGGTGTTCCGCCGCGACGCTGAACTTGATCCGCTGGTAATTGCGGAACCCATCCACCACCGGTTCGAGTACGGCAAACGACTCCACATCAGTTTGTTCCTGCGACGCGTCCATGCGCCCCGGAGTAAAGGGAACGACAACCTCTTTGCCGGCATTCTTGGCAGCCTGTTCCACGCCAGCGCAACCGCCCAGCACGATCATGTCAGCGAGCGATACATTCTTTCCGCCTGACTGCGCAGCGTTGAACGCCTGCTGGATGCCTTCCATGGTCTGTAGTACGGCATTCAGTTTCTCCGGTTCGTTGACAGCCCAATCCTTTTGCGGCGCCAGACGAATGCGCGCCCCGTTGGCCCCGCCGCGCTTGTCGGAACCGCGGAACGTGGAGGCCGACGCCCAGGCGGTCGAAATCAGTTGCGCCACGGACAGGCCCGAGGTCAGGATTTTGCCCTTGAGATCCGCGATGTCCTGTGCGTCGATCAGTTCATGGTCAACCGCGGGAATCGGATCCTGCCAGATCAGCTCTTCGGCCGGAACCTCGGGACCGAGGTAACGCGAGAGCGGGCCCATGTCGCGATGAGTCAGCTTGAACCATGCCCGGGCAAACGCGTCCTCGAATTTCTTGGGATTCTGCTGAAAACGGCGGGCAATCGGTTCGAACCCCGGATCGAATCGCAGCGAAAGATCGGCCGTGGTCATCATAGGCCGGTGTTTTTTGGAAGGATCGTGGGCATCGACCACCATGTCTTCTTCGGCCACGTCTTTGGCCAACCACTGGTTTGCACCGGCCGGGCTTTTAACCAGTTCCCACTCGTATTTGAACAGGACATTGAGATAACCCATGTCCCACTTGATCGGATTCGGCTTCCAGGCACCTTCGATGCCGCTGCCGATGGTGTCGCCGGCTTTACCGCTGCCAAAACTGCTCTTCCAGCCCAATCCCTGTTCTTCAAGGGGAGCGGCTTCCGGTTCCGGACCCACATGCGACGCATCGCCCGAGCCATGACACTTACCGAACGTATGACCGCCGGCAACGAGCGCGACCGTTTCCTCGTCATTCATAGCCATGCGTTTAAAGGTCTCGCGCACGTCGCGACCTGACGCGACCGGATCGGGATTGCCGTTGGGCCCTTCGGGATTGACATAGATCAGGCCCATCTGTACGGCGGCGAGAGGGTTGTCAAGCTCGCGTTCGCCAGTGTAACGCTTGTCGTCGAGCCACTCGGTCTCGGCGCCCCAGTAGATATCCTCTTCCGGTTCCCAGACATCCACGCGGCCACCGGCAAAACCAAACGTTTTGAGGCCCATCGACTCGATCGCGCAGTTGCCGGCAAGAATCATCAGGTCAGCCCAGGAAAGCTTGTTGCCATACTTCTGCTTGATTGGCCAGAGCAGACGCCGCGCCTTGTCAAGATTCACATTATCCGGCCAACTGTTGAGGGGCGCCAAACGTTGGCTGCCGGAACCCGCGCCGCCACGACCGTCGCCCGTGCGGTAGGTGCCAGCGCTGTGCCAGGCCATGCGGATGAACAGTGGCCCATAATGTCCGTAATCAGCCGGCCACCACTCATGGGAGTCAGTCATCAGCGCATAGAGGTCCTGCTTCACGGCTGCCAAATCGAGTTTCTTGAACTCCTCGGCATAGTTGAAATCCATACCCAAAGGATTGCCTGTATCGGGATTCTGATGAAGAATCTTGAGGTTGATCCGATTGGGCCACCAGTCTCGGCTAGACGTTCCCTTGCCTGCCGGATGGGCATGCGTTTTACCCGTGACCGGGCACTTGCTTCCGTTACTCATCTGCTTCTCCATAACATGTCTTACAGCGTGCAATCTTATGCACCATGAAAATCCTGAGGATGTACGCTATCCAGTTGTACCGCAACACCCATATTAACAGCGCCCGCGCTCACGTCAACGACTTTCCGCAAGCAACAACGGCGAAGCCAAATCGGTTGCGCTGCGGTATACCGAAAGGCTACGAAATCGCTTGCGACAAGTGCAAGCTGAAGGGCCTGTACGACCACCATGCATTGCTTCATCAATCTACGCGTTCGTAGCGCAGCCTTCACTCCGCCAAACATTTCGACCCATGCTGGCGGTGCAAAAGAGAAACGCCTAGACCACTTCAAAACCCGTGGTCAGTTCAGCCTTGGAACTTTGGCCCGCATATAGCGTAAATGCGCCTGGCTCGATGGTCTGTGGTCAGCGAATCGATGCCGATTTCAAAGCGCACCGGACGGCGCTCTTGTTCCATGTGACCAACCCCTGTGTGCGCCCTGTTCTGCCATGCCATTCTTGGTGTTAGCCAAATCAACATATAACAACTGTGATGGTGCGGTTATGGCAGCGTTATGGCAGTCCAGGATTCACGTAGCGGGCATAGTCCGCGTTGGGTGTTCGGAGTTGGGCGTTCGGCATTCAGCCGCAAACTAAGGGCCAACTCCTAACACCCAACGCCTCCCTACTCAACCACCACACAGCTCTCCGGCGCAATGGTCCGGCCCTGGATTGTACGCGGTTCGCCGGCAAAGTTGGCCAGAACCGACAGGCCGGAGGCGAACTCGGTCTGTTCCACCAGGCCGTCGTCAAGATAGCGGTGGGTCAGCATCTCGTCCAGTCCGACGCGGGCGTGAAAGGCGTCCAGGTCCAGTGACGCTTTGAATGCCTGCTCCTGCGCGGGCCAGGAGGCGAGGTTGTTTGCCGGCCAGTAGCACATGTAGCCCCAAAGCCAGTTTTCCAGTTGACGCACCGGCGCGCCGCCGCTGGTGCCGCCTGTGCTGTAACGGGCGTAGAAGGCAGCGTCGTGGAATACGAGCGGCCAGATCGGGATCGATTCGTGGGGCACATGGGTGTGCCGGTTTTCGAGAAAGTCGATGTGAGCCATGCCGAAATCGGCTGCCTCTTCGCTGCCCAGCACCAAGCCCTGTTCCTTGAAGAATTTCATCAGCTCCACCTTGGCCGGCCCGTCCTCGATTCTGCGCATGGGATGATCCGGATCATAGCACTCGTAGAACTGGACGCAGGACAGGGTATCCACGAAACAGGCCTTGAAGTCCAGGGTCCTGAGCTGTTCCCAGTTGCGCCGGGCATAGAAGGCCTGGCGCTTGGAACAGGTAATGAAACACAATCCGCCATGCCAGTAACCGCCCCACAGCGGTTGGCCGTCGGCGCGGATGACCAGGTCGTTGGGGAATGTGGGGGTGCGCTGGTACATATCCTGATAATTGTCGTGCAGCGCGACCAGGATCGGGCCGTCCTGGCGGATGCAGGCTTTCAATTCGTCGATCGAACCCAGGGCCGGTTCCGGGGGCCAGATGTCGGGGTGATGTTCGTCGTAGCCGCCCATGAACGTGCCGCGCAGGTTGAAGAGTCCGCGCTGCATGCCCCAGGACCGGGCCATGTTCATGATCTTGCGCGCGTCCGCGTGGGGAATCAGGGCCTGGACCTGGCCGTCGCGAGCGCGGTCGTCCTCGGTGATGGGCCGGAATTTCTCTTCCAGCGACGATGCGTGGGGCGTATAGGACTGGAACATGGACACGATGCGGCCGCCCAAAAGGTTTTCCAAGGCAGGGGTTTGTTGGATTTTTTCAGGCAGCTTGCGGAAGAGTTTGTGCTCCTCGGCATAGGCGCGGAATTTCTTGGCCAGGCCGACGTAGCCGCCGTCGCAAAAGCAGTAACGCACGGAACGGGACCTATCCCATACGCCTTTGGATTTTAGGTACGTCGGGCAGATGGACAGGTTGCACTGGTAAACGCCCTGATCAGCGTAGTTGTCGTCCGCGATGAACAACCAACCCGCGTCGTCATCTTTGGCCAGACCGCCGACCCAGCGCATGTTGAGTCCGTTGTTCTGGGTCTTGAAATAGCAGCGCATAGAGGGCTGGTCCTTGCGAATCCACTGGCCTACGGCGGTTGGCAACACCAGGCTGGCGCAGTCGATGGGCGGCGGAAAATTCAGGCTGGGCAGGTTGTCATCGATGTCCTCGACGCGCAGTACCGCCTCGCGTCCATCGAGGGTCCAGTGCGCGCGAAACGTACCGCGCGGCGAAATCCAGGGCGGGGCCAGCACGCTAACGGTCAGGCCGTCGCCCTCTTCACGCACCTTGAAGCGGCCGATGTAATAATCGGCCCAATCGCGCGGTCCACGGTTCCAGACCACGTTATTGGCAAGCAGTCCTACGTCCTGATAGGCTACGGGGCCCATGCGCCAGGCATGTCCATTTACTTTATCCAGGATTTCTCCCGAGGCATCCTCAAGTATGGTTAAACGCAGATAATCGTTTTCAAGTTGCATAGGGTTCCTTTCCAAATTTCAGGTTGTGTTGCAAAATACAGGGAGGAGTGGCAAATGACAAGAGGAGAGTGGTGAGAGAAGATTGGCGGTAAGAGGTTTCCTTCGTGTTGAATATTTTTGGCGATTCCGGGTTTGTAGGTTTTTTTTCATTGAGCGGACAGCGGGGCCATGCTCAAGCCGCCGAAGTGGAAGAGCCGATAAAGCGTGCGACGAAGCGTTTTGTCTTTCATGCCCGCACGATACCCGCCCGACACCCGGCCCTGTTCCCTGCTCCTTCGCTACTTGCGGTTTGCTTCCGCGGACGCGGCAACCCGGTCCAGCGCCTTCATATTGGCCAGCGTATCGTCCAGGCTGAATTCCATAGGCTTGTTCTGCTGCAAGGCGTCGCCGAAATCCTCGGCGATCATGGTGTAATGGTTGGCGGCCGGTGTTTCGATTTCTTCGTATTGCTCGTCCTTCCAATGCTTGATCTTGAAGGCTTCGCCCGGCCAGGCGCAGGTGGCACCATGGTCGATCAGCAAGCGTCCCGCGGATCCGCTGGCGCCGTAGCTGCAGTCAAAATGGGTCTCCAGCGCGCAGCCGAAATGACCGACCACGCCGGACGGGAACAGCATCGCCCCGGTCAGTTGCACGTCAACGCCGTCGTCGTTGTACGTGGCCACGGATTGGACTACGTCCGGCTCTTCGCCGGCCATGTGGCGGATGATACTCACGCTGTAGCAGCCGAGATCCAACAATCCGCCGCCGCCCATGGCCTTTTTCATGCGGATGTCGTCGCCGCCGGCCGATGCGTTGAATTGGGCATAAACCATGTGCAGCTCACCCACGGCACCGTCAGCCAGCAGCTTGAGAAAGGTGCGGGTGAGCGGATGATAGCGGTACATCAGCGATTCGGCCACCAGCAGGTTGCGCTGGGCAAACGCATCGACCACTTGGCGCGCCTCGTCGGCGTTCAGCGTAAACGGCTTTTCGCACAGCACAGGCTTGCCGGCTTCGGCGCAGCGCAGGCACCAGAGCGCGTGCAGACTGACCGGCAGCGGATTGTATATGGCGTCGATCTCAGGGTCGCCTAAGAGTTCTTCATAGCTGCCGTATGCTTTGGGCAGCTTCATCTCGTCGGCAAATGCTTGGGCTTTTTCCAGGTTACGACTGGCAACGGCGATCACCTCGCCGTTGCGCGATTCCCGAATGGCCGGGATCATGGCGCTTTTTGCGATCTTGGCCGTGCTCAACACGCCCCATCGAATTTTCTCACTCATGGCGGATTCCTTTCTTGACTTAACTATTGCGCCAGTCAATGGCAATGGTACCCGGTGTTTCCGCCGGGTTCTTTAGCGCTTCATAGGCTTCCGCGGCCTGGTCAGGTTGGCAGACACGGTTGATCAGGTCGCGCACTGCCAGTTTGCCTTCAGCGAGCCAGTAGATAAAGCTTTGCCGGTCGCGCGCCTGGTAATTGCGCGGCACCAGGAAGGTGAGTTGGCGGAAAAAGGCCGGGTGGTATGGTATGCTGAAACTATTTTCGTAGCTGCCCTGGATCATGTAGCGTGTGTTGGGCAAGTCCGACTGGTCCCAGGGCACGTCCATAACCAGTTCGATAGCTCCGGGAATCGCGGCCGGCGCGCCAGTGGCGTCCACCACCATAATCGCGCCGCCGGGCATCAGCGGTTCAACCGCCTTTTTCAGTCCATCCGTGGCCACGACTGAGCGAATGCCGGCCTTGTTAGCCATATCCACACGCGAAGCGACCAGGTCACACCCGACCACGTCACCGCCTTTTAGCACATGCATCCGTGCCGAGAGCTGGCCCAGCACGCCCAGGCCCACGACAGCCACTTTTTCGCCAGGCTGCACCGCGCCCTGACGCACGCCATTGGCGGCAATGCCGCCTAGCGCGGCGAGTGAAGCATCCAAAGGATCAATGCTGTCCGGCACCGGCGTTAATCCGTCCGCATCAGCCAGGGCAATGCCGGTGTGGCCGCCCCAGCAGTGACCATACGGACCCGCGTCCTTGGAGCCGGCGCAGAAGATACGCTGTCCCTCGGCCACGCCGTCCGCAGCGCTCTTGATCACCCGGCCTACAAACGCGTAACCGGGAATGAAAGGCTCTTGGGATGCGCCGCCCTGACCGCCGCGCAGACAGCGCAGCTCCGTACCCGGGCTGATACAGGTGACTTCGGCGCGCAACAGCACCTCGCCCGGTTGCGGGTCGCGCAGCTCGATGTCCACGGTGCTTACAGCACCTTTTTCAAACAACACACATCTGGATTTATTCATGACAGCCTGGTTCCCTTCCGGTTATTGGGTTAAAAAAAATATTGTTTCAGTGTGGTTTGCCGGATATACCAAGTAAATAGCAAAACGGTCATATTTTTATGCAAAATCGACAGATCATCGTGTGCCGGGATATTGAATTGCCGGCCCGTTTTCCGATTCGGATAGAGCGGCATACGCTTTACGGCGAGAGCGAAAGGCCGCCCATCGTGCCGGAGATACACGCCTATTTGGAAATAGGCCTGTGCCTCAAGGGCCAGGGCCTATTCAGCGTCGATGCCAAGATCATGCCGTTCCGGCCGGGCGATATACTGATCGTGCCCCCCAACATTCCTCACTGGGGCCGGGGCAGCCGCGGTATGCGCAGCACTTGGGATTGGATTTTCGTGCGCCACCTGCGCGTGCTGGGCGGACGCTGCAGCGATCCCGCGCTGATCGACCTGGATTGGATGGATACGCCGGATTTCTGCAACGTAGTTGCCGGCGATGGACATCCGCGTATCCGTTCGGCCATGCAGGAGTTGATCGAGGAAGTGGCCGGAAACGGCGCGAGGCGCGAGGCAGCCATCGAAGGCGCGCTAACCTTGCTGTTTGCGCGACTGCACCGTTTGCCGCGGTCGGGCGATACGCCGCCTGTGCGACAGGTCAGCCGGGACCAGTTGCACCGGATCCTACCGGCGCTGAAATGGATTCAGCAGCATTATGATCGGAAATGCAACATGCCTGACCTGGCCAGGACTTGTCACATGAGCCTGTCCAGTTTCCGTCAGCATTTTCGCAAGGTCATGGGCTGCGCACCGCACCGTTACCTGACCCGCTACCGCATTTCCATGGCCTGCCTGGACCTGAGCCTGGGAACGCAAAACGTCGAAGAAATCGCTACACAGCACGGTTTCCCCACGCTCTCCTGTTTTGTGCGCCAGTTCAGCGCACAGATGGGCGTCCCGCCCCGAACCTGGGCCCGGAAAAAATGATCGCGGGGTGCAGTATCAGTGATTAGGTATCAGTGAGCAATGATCCATAACCAATGACGAATAACCAATGACCAATGACTTGACGGTTTGGGCACGGTTGCTTATATCTTGACGACCATGAAAAGAAAGGAACAGCTTTTTTAGCCCTATGGGTATCCTGCAAAACAACTCGATTTGGATTGCGCTGGCCGCCTGGCTGGTTGCGCAATTGATCAAGATGCTGATCGAAGGCGTGAAGGAGCGACGCCTCGATTTCAGTTGCCTGGTGAGGACCGGAGGCATGCCCAGCGCGCATTCCGCCATGGTCTGCGCGCTGTCGGTATCTATTGGTCACCGCATGGGTTTTGACTCGCCCCTGTTCGCGGCCACAGTGGTGTTTGCCGCAGTCGTCATGTTCGACGCCCAGAGCGTGCGCCGTGCAGCCGGACTGCAAGCCAAAACGCTCAACGCCATTGTGGACGAGTTGTTCAAGGAGCACCACTTATCCGAGCAGAAACTGGCTGAGCTGCTGGGCCACACCCGCATGGAAGTCTTTCTCGGCATGCTCACCGGCATCTTAATGGCCCAGCTAGCCCACAGCATCTTTTAGTTTAGAGAATCTGCCTGTCCGACAAGTCCGACAAGTCCGACAAGTCCGACTATGCTTCGCTGACGCTCAGCTTCAGCAGGAACTCAGCGGTTTCACCTGGAGCCAGTGTGTGCAGCGTACCGTTCTGCTCTTCCCATTGCTGACCTTCCGGATGGCAGTTCGCTGGTTCCAGACCTAGTACGTACTCGTCCTGGCCCATCATTTTCCACTGGATGAAGCGGGGCAGTTCCGTTTTACGCGCAGCCACGGTAAGGGACAGACCCAGGTCCGGGTTGCTAAGCGTCATCCGGGCCATGCCGTCGTCGTCAGCCGGCACATCGTGGAAGAACACCTGTTCCGCATACTCAGGAGTAGGCGGCAGGCACTGGGCCCATTGGTCCAGGTCGCGGGCTGCGCCCTTGTTGTTGGCGCGCGGTGTGACCCGGTGTTCTTTTGCCTCGATGCGCGCATGCTCGCTCAACAGCGGAAAGCCCAGATTGACGTGATACAGCGCCATCAGCGGCGCCGAGCGATGGGCGCGGTTGGTCACTACATCGCGCACCTCGATTTCGTTACGGCCCATGATGGTGCTGATGGTGCGTTTCAGTTCCAGAATCTCGGCGAAAATGCTGCTCTGCATCACTGTGCCGGCGACGCTGAGCCGGTATTCGCCGTCGACTGCCGTATCCCAAGATAATTTAGAATGGCGTCCCACATAAATTAGAATGGAAT
>CAZOLK010000106.1:0-16809 GCA_964580325.1 uncultured Verrucomicrobiota bacterium
GACCATGGCGTCGACCATCCAAGCGGGCGCCCCTTGCTGCGTCATGCCACCGGCGAACGCTTCGGCGGGTACGTCGACGTAGCTGACCTCCCGCCCGGTGGCGGCGCTGATCTTCCCGGCGATGTCGGCATCCGTCAGCGCCGCGGGCCCGGTCAGCACGTAGGTCTTGCCGGTGTGCGGGGCGGGGTCTTTCAGGATGGCGGCCGCGGCATCGCAGACCACGGACGTGGGCGCCCCGCGCAAGCCTTCGCTCAGCAGCAAGTCGGCGCTTTCCAGCGCGTGGCATTCCGGACGGGCGGCATAGCCCACATCGTGCAAGCGCGCCGCGATCTCGAGCACTAGGCGGTCCTCGGGCGGCAAGGCAAACCTTTCCTGTACCCGGTCAAACAGGTTCAGCGCCATGTCGGCGACATGCCCAGTGTGCGCGTCTTCGTTTTTTTCGCGGCGGCACAGGCCATCAAGTTGATCGCGCCATACCGGCAGTTCACTTGTGTCATCTATTGACTTCATCATAAGTCAGCCTCAAGTCAGCCTCTATCCATCCTGTTTTCGCCGAATGCTTCTAAATGCCCGAATCGTCCATGGGCCGGTGAGGTTCGAACAGAGTGTTGCGTTCCTGCTGCGCCTGTTCGACGCTTTCAGCAACCTCGCGGTACAGCACTTCCTGTGCGCGCAGTCGGTCCTCTTTGCGCCGCGGCCGCCGGCGCTGGAACGTGTCGTCGGGGTTGAGCACCCAGGCATTGGATGTATCCTTGAAGTAGAGTTTCAAAATAGCGATCAGCCGTTTCCGGGCCGCACGGTCCTCGATGGGCACCAACAACTCGATGCGGCGGTCCAGGTTACGCGGCATCCAGTCGGCGCTGGAAATGTAGACATGCCGGGCGCCGCCATGCTGAAAGTAGAAAAGACGCGCGTGTTCCAGGAAACGGTCGACAATGCTGACCACGGTGATGTTCTCGCTCAGTCCGGGCACGCCGGCGCGCAGGCAACAGATGCCGCGGATGTTGAGCAGCACCTTGACCCCGGCCAGCGAAGCCTCGTAGAGTTTATCGATCAGTGGCGGATCGGCCAGTGAATTCATCTTGGCCATGATTAGGGCGTCCTGTCCCTGGCGTCGGCGTTCGATTTCGTTTTCGATCAACTCGACCAGCGCGTCGCGAATACCCAGCGGCGCCATGTGCAGCTTGTTGTACTGGATGGGCTGTGAAAAACCGGTGATGGCATTGAAAAAGGCCGAGGCGTCGCTGCCCAGCGCGTTGTCGCAGGTCATGTAGCTGATGTCGCTGTAAATCTTGGCCGTGGACTCGTTGTAGTTGCCAGTGCCGAAATGCATGTAACGCACCAATCCCTGGGGTTCTCGGCGCACCACGATGGTGATTTTGGAGTGGGTCTTCAAGCCTTTGACGCCATAGATCACCTGCACCCCTTCCTGCTCGAGCTGCTTGGCCCATTCGATGTTGCGCGCCTCGTCGAAGCGCGCCTTGAGTTCGATCAGGGCGGTGACGTGCTTGCCTTTGTGCACGGCCTTGAACAGGGCGTCGACCACGGGGCTACGGCTGCTCATACGGTAGAGCGTTTGCTTGATGGCCAGTACGTCCGGGTCGTCGGCTGCGTCATTGATGAACCGGATCACCGGGTCAAAACTCTCGTACGGATGCACGAGCAGAATGTTTTTGCGACCCATGGTTTCAAAGATGCTTTCGCGCGGGTCCACGGCTGGCGAGGAACACGGCGGCCAGGATTCGTCCTTAAGTTGCTCGAAGCCGTCCATGAAAGCCAGATTTTGGAAACCGGCCAGGTCTTGGGGTCCGGTGATGCGGTAGATATCCTGCTCGGCCACGTTCAGCGCGTTGCGCAGGAGCATGATGATCTCGTCTGAAGCCGAGCGGTCGATCTCGAGGCGCACGCATTCGCTCTGCTTGCGTGCGTCCAGGATGCCCTCCATACCTAGCATCAGGTCCGCGGCCAGATCCTCGCACACGTTCATGTCTGCGTTACGCGTGATGCGGAACACGCCGTTTTCAATCACGGTCACGCCCGGGAACCAGCGGTCCATAAAAATGGCCGCGATGTCCTCGATCAGCATGTAGGTGTAGCTCTTTTCCGCGGGCAAGGTGATGAAACGGTTGATCGAGCGGCCAAACGGCAGCAGGGCGAAACGCTCCTCCTTCTCACCTTTGGCCGGGGCAATGCGCACGGCAAGGCAAAGGGTCAGGTTGGGCAGCAGGGGGAAGTCGCTGTTGAGATCCACGGCCATGGGCGTCAGGATCGGGAACAATTCATCGTTGAAGTACGCGGAGACATAGTCTGTTTGCTCCCTGCTCAACGCATGAGGATGAATGCGCTGGATCCCCGCGCCGTTAAGTGCCGGTTCGAGGTCCTTGAGATAGCAATCGTACTGGAGCTTGACCATCTCGCGGGTGCGTTTGCTGATGGCCTTGAGCTGGCCGATCGGCGTCAAACCCGAGATGTCGCGTTTCTTGCGCCCTTCCTGAACCATGATCTGTAAGCCACCCACCCTGACCATGATGAACTCGTCCAGGTTCGAGGCGGTGATGGACAGAAACTTGAGCCGTTCCAGCAGTGGATTGTCGGCATTGCAGGCCTCGTCCAGTACACGCTGGTTGAATTCCAGCCAGCTCAATTCACGGTTGATGTATTTCGCTGTTTTTTCCATTTTGCGCTCAAATCCTTTTCTGTTTGGCCACCAGCACCACACTCTTGCCGAAAACCTGCTGGAACATTTTACCCTTTTCGCGCAAGGCGAGTTGCTCGAACGATAGTTCCATTACATTTTCGACCATGATCATGATTTTGCCAGCGTGCTGCGAGATGGAGAACTTGCGAATGCGCTGGGTATGGGTCCGGTCCAGCGCGTCGGCCACCCGCAGGATCGCGGCCAGTTGCGCCACGGTGATGCGGCCGGCGCGATCCAACTCGTTGTACTCCTCATGGTTCGGCCGGGGCATGGCGCGACGGTGGTATCGGGCGATAAGCGCGGTGATCACCACGTCATGGGCACCCAGACCGAAGAGATCGCTGTTCAAAATCAGGTACATCGAATGTTTGTGGTGGCTACGATTGCTGACATAGGCGCCGATGTCGTGCAGGAGCCCGCCCAACCGCAGCAGCAATTCGTCGTGGGCGGTGAAGTGGCATTCGTGTTTCATATAGCGTAAGATTTCCAAGGCCAGATGGGTCACGTGCTCAGCGTGTTTCTCGTCAAAGTGGTACTTGCGGCCCAGTTCCAGGGCCGAATAGACCACCTGCCGCGAAAAGTCCTCGGACCAGTAATCTTCGCCGGACATTTCGATCAGCAGGCCGTTGCGCAGCGCCACTTCGCCGACCCAGCACTTGCGCAGATTGAACGCACGGATCAAGCTGATGTAACCCAGCAGCGCCGGGCCCAGGGTCTCGGCCTCGGGAAAGGAGATATGGTAGCGCCGCACCAGTTGATCCACGGAGCAGCTCAGGATATCGCTGCTGTATTTTTCCAGTGTGGACAAGCGCAACTGGACTGGGGAATGACGGTCCCAATCGGGCATCAACTGTTCCACAGCAAAACGGATCTCGCGGCCAAGAAAGAGCAACTGCACGGTTTCGCCCTGAGCGATGTGTTCACTCATATGGGCGACCATGTTGCGAATCTGGTTGCCGATCAGTTCGTACAGTTTGTCGGCCGGCGCGCTGAAATCGTTCAGGGTTTCGCGAATGCGCAACGAACCCAGGCGGTAGGTCTGGGCGAACGAAATGCGCGCGTTGGTCAAGCCCAGCACCTCGGTGCTGCCGCCGCTGGTCTCGACCACGAGCAGGTGTTCCTTTTTCATGCTCGGGTTATCGCGCAGCAGTGGCTGCATGCTCAGGTACATCAATCGACTGGCCTCGGCGTCGTCGATCACCTCGACCTGGACGCCGGTGGCGATGAAGACGCGATCCAGGAACGCCAGTTGGTTGGACGCCTCGCGCACAGCACTGGTGGCCACGGCGCGAACCTGCTCTGGCTTGATGTGGTATTCGTTGAGCAGACGACGATAGCTGCGCAAGACCTTGACGCACTCCTCGGTCGAACGCGTATCGATGCTGCCCCTAGTGAAGGTGTCCTTACCCAGGCTGACGGACTGCTGCAGGGTTTCCAAGGTCGCGATGTTCCCGTCCTGGATCTGGGCCACGTTCATGCGAATGGCGGTGGACCCGATCTCGATGACGGCCAGCAAAGAGCATTCCGGCTTTTTCCTGATACGCCGCGACGCCTTTTTCAGCGGACGACCGGGGCTGTTGCCTGTTGCGCTCATGACGACTCGGATTCGATCACTTCACGGGCCCAGGCCGCGGCGCCCTTGACCGTGGCATCATCACCCAACTCGGCGGCGCGCACTTTGAACGTGTCCTTGAACGAAGGCATCACGCGCTTGTTCGCCATTTTTTCCACCGCGTTGCAGAACAGTTCGGGCATGGCTTCCACCAGACCGCCGCCCAGCACGACCACCTCGGGCGCGAGCAGATTGATGCAGTTAGCCACGGCCACGCCGATCCAATCGGCCGCTTTTTCCACAATCTGCTTCACGATTTTGTCGCCCTTCTCGATCGCCGCGGCCAACACACCGCTGCGAATGTCGGCCAGGTCGGTCTTGGCGTTCTCCATAATATAAGGAGATTCCCCGCGAAAAGCAGCTACGGCTACAGCCGCTGAAATGGCCAATCGGCTGGCCAGCGACTCCAGGCAGCCGCGCTGGCCGCAACCGCATAGCGGCCCTTCGGGCTGTAACTGCATATGACCGATTTCAAGCGCCGACCGGTTGCGCCCGCGCAGGATGCGGCCTTCATAGACACAACCGCCGCCGATCCCGGTGCCGGGAAAGACACCGAGTACGCAGCGCTCCTTTTTGCCGGCACCGAAGCGATATTCAGCGAACACGCCGACATCCACGTCATTGGCGACCACGGCAGGACACTCGAACGCTCTTTCCAGCTTTTCCTTGAGCGGCACATTGACCCAGCCCAGGTTGGGCGTATTGAGCACGATCCCCTTGTCCGGATCGAGCGGTCCGGGACAGCCCACGCCAATGCCGGCCAACTTGGCCTTGCCCACACCCGCCTCTTCCAGCGCGCCCTCGATGGTCTTGACGATCCGGTCCACACCGGCGTCAGCGCCTTCATGCCCCTTGGTTTTCTTGCGCTTGGTCGCTATCTTCTTGAAGTCAGCGTCATACAACACCGCCAGCATCTTGGTGCCGCCTAAATCAAATCCAATCCAGTATTTTCCATTGTCAACCATATATTCACATCCCATAATTGTTAGGTTTGTGTTAAGAATGGACTTTGTGTCACATAATATCCAGTTTTTTTTTATTTAATTTTAACAAAAAAAAAGAAGCCTGCAATATTTCGTTACCTCAAATATGCATAAAATCGGCCAAGAAAATGATATTAGCGGCTGATTCTGCTTAAAAAGCGCGGTTTTAGGCAGGCATGGAAAACCAGAATGCGTGATTACAGGAATTCAAAATTTTGCTTGTCATCTGGTAGCAGGAGCAACCTGTTCCTGACTGTTATTGCTCCCCTTTTCTACCAATTCCAATCATCAGCCGAGGACTTCCGGAAGGCACCGAGGCGTGAAACCCTGGCCACCAAAAAGCCTGCCGCATTGGGTAATGCGGCAGGCTTTTTATGCTGATTATGTTGTCTGGTTGACGATGTTTAATGATTATCGAGCAGCAGGATCTGCCAGCCAGGTATCGTTGTATGGCTCAACGGATTGAGCGGATCGGTACCGGCGAGCACTTCCAGGTTATCGCTGACCTGGTCGCCATCGGTATCGCGGCTGTTCGGATTCGTGCGGTTCAGGAACTCGTCATGGTCGTTCAAACCATCCTGATCGTGATCGGTCGTATCGTCGATGGTGGTCAGGTTGCCGAAGTGGCCGATTTCATACCAATCCTCGATGTTGTCGCCATCCTGATCCGTCGTGTCTTCGTACAGACCGTAGAGCGTAATGGCCGAATCGGAATCCGAATCTTCATTGGCCACCACCAGCAATGGCATGCCGTTGGTCGGACTGTCCGCCACGGAGATGAAGGAGATACCTTCGGGCGCTATATCACCAGCCTTGAAGGCGTATTGGATGCACATGGGCCGGTACGGATCGGTGATGTCATAGATCAGGGTGCCGCTGGTACGTTCCAGACCGATAAAGGCATAGGTACGCCCGTTGAACACGCCGACAGCGGCGCCTTCGGGCTCAGCGCCCTTGTCGTCACTGCGTTCGTCAAAGCTGTCCGGCGTTCCTTTCGAGTTGAACAAGCGCGGTGTCAGCATGGCGGTGTAGTGGGCGATATCGTGACCGCTGTCATAGATCATGTTGCCGTTGGCATCCAGGATCGAGAAAGAACGCCCGCCAAAGCTGGCAATCCAGTCAAAGTCGCCGTCGCCATCCACATCGCCGTGCAAGGTCGACATTTTCAGACGTCCCAACTGATCGCTTTTCTGGAACTCGTCGCGATACAGGAATTTGGTTGGATCCAGGGTAACGTTCTTGACGCGCGTCTCTTCGCTGTATGCATCGTAATCGCGAGCGTCACCTTCGTTGGCAATAACAGCGTAGAAACTGCCATTGCCGTCCACAAAACCGGCAATGGAATCGGGCTGGTACATGCCCCAGACCGGCCAGTCCCAAAGGAAGATCTTCTCGTCCTTATCGGTGGCGTCGAGCCTATTGATTTTCTCGCTGTGCTCTTTGTATCCCAGGGCGATGATCGAAGTGACGGAGGCCGCGTTGACGTCAACGACGCCGATGGCGTTGTTCTCCTGCAATGTGACCCAGGCCGTGGCGGAATTGGTGGATACCGTGATGTATTCCGGCTCCAGGTCCTGCGCTACGGTCTGGTTGATGTTGGTGAAGATCCTGACACCGTAGGAACGCAGCGTATCCGCCATCGGATTCCAGTGGGTGAACGTGGCGGTTTTGACGGTCGCATTGGCCACGCCCTGGCTGATATCGATAATGCTGACCGAACCGTCCGGATCGATGGAGTAATCCTCGTTGGGCTCACCTTCGTTGGCCACCAGCACCTTGTTGCCGTCCGGCGTGAAAGTGACCATGTCAGGATTGGCGCCGACCGTCACGGTCTTGACCACCTGCGTGCCATTCAGAAAAGCGACCAGGCCCGGATCCGTGTGCGGATCAGCGGCCAGAGCCACGGCAATGTTGCCGTTCTTGAAGGCGACGCTGTTGGGGCTGCCATAAGCGGACAGGTCGATATCGAACTGCTTGACCGGCATGGCCGGGTTGCTGATGTCGATCGCCTCGATCGTCTGGGCGGCGTTAATGCCATATAGACGTTGCAGGGTAGGATCGTGAGCCACGATTTCCGTGCCGATATTGTTGGTGTAAGCGCCAACGATTCTGGTGCGCAGGCGGCTGTACAGGAACGGTGCCGACATCAGGTTGGTCGTCTGGGTGCCGGCGTAGTATTCATCGCCATCATTGACGCTGTCGCCATCAGTATCGGCCATGGTCGGATTGGCCCCCAGGTTCTGCTCGGTGGTACTGTTCAAACCATCGCTGTCTGTATCGCTCGAGCCATTCACCACGGCGATGCTGCCGTAATACAGGATTTCCCAATCATCGGCAAGACCGTCGGCATCCAGGTCCGTGGAGGTGAAGGTGGTTTTGGTCACCATACTCGTCAGGAACTGGACATTGCCGTAGTAACAGGTGCTGACATAGGCGCTGGCCAGGTGATAGTAATGGGCCTGGAGTTGGGAAGCGCCGGCCTCGATCACCACATAACCATGCTGCTTCAGGTAGTTCGCCGTATTCAGCGAGGTGGTCACATTGGTATCCATAGTAGACATACGGAGGATATCGCTCGATGCGGCGATCAGGTTGGAAATCCCAGTCACACCGGACAGGTCCGGATTACTCAACACGTTGTTTTCAATCATATCCTGGAACGTGGCGGATGAGATTGCAACACCCGTAAATTCCGGTACGCCCTGGTGATCGGTGATGAACGAAGCATGGATATCACCCGAGATGATCGCCGTATTGTTCTGACTGCGCAGGAAGTTCAGCAGGGACTTCCGCCTGTTGGGGAAGCCGTCCCACTGATCGACGTTCAGGCTGATCCGGTTGCGATAGACGGCCGGCATGTCCGGCGGCAACATCTGTGCAATGGTCGGATTCAGGAAGTCGAACATCATGGGCGTGAAGGAGACCGAGCTGGCCAGGATCTTCCAGTTGGCCGTGCAAGTCGCAATGCCGTTGGTCAGCCAGGCCTGCTGCGTCGCACCGAGGGCATCCTCGCTGGCGCCCAGGGTCATGGCGTTGCGGTAGGCTGCATACAACTCGTAGGAATCGCGCATGCACAGGTAGCGTGAGCCATTGGCGCTGAACAAGCCCTGTTTGCCGATGTACAGGTAGGACAAGCCGACAGGCAGATTCAGCATATCGTTGGATGAGATCATCAGCGACGGTTGCGTTGTCGCGAAGATCGCGTTCAGATAGTTGGCGCTCAGGTTACCTTCTACAGCCGCGTTCGCCCGGGCCTTGGCCGACACAGCATCCAAACCTTCCAGCATGTAGAGGCCGGTAATGATATTGGTCAGCGCGCTCCTGCGTATGGCGTGTTCCGGATCGTCGATATTCACATAGGGATCCAGCGAGTTCTTCATCGCGGTATAACCGGCGGAACCCAACACGGCGATTACGGCATTGGTGTCCATGACGATGGTTCCGGGGAAGCTGTCTTCCGGCACCAGGTGATCCGGCCGGTAGCTGCGGTAATCGGACATGAACAGGCCCAGGTTATCGCCGAAGCGGAAGTTGCGATAAATCTGCCCGTTGGGATAGATCTGGTTCGTGTCGATCATGATCCCGTTGGCATCGTACTGGCTGTTGATGGGCACATACTCGAAGAACGCCTGCTCGGCATTGCGTCTGCGTGTGCCGTCGGTCTCGTTTTGCTTTCCATCGAAGTAGGTGGCGGTATCGCCCCAGCAATCATCCGAATACTCGTGATCGTCCCAGACCACGATGTATGGATACGCTTCATGGATGCGCTTATTGACCGGATCCGAGCGATAAGTGCGGTACACGTCACGGTAGTTACCCACCGTGTAAGGCGCGTAGTACACCTGCCCCTGGCTGTTGGACAGGGTGATGGCGTTGGCCGTATCGCGGAACATCAACCGGCGTACGCCGCTGGTGGACTGGAAGCCCGGGTCGCCGGTGGTCTCATAAATGTAATCGCCGACATGCACCATGAAGTCCAGGTCGTCGCCATGCACAGTCAGCAAGTGTTCGAATGTGTTGTAGAAGCGCCCGATGTAATCCTGACAGGAGAAGAAGGCGAACCTGATGGTGCTGTTATCGCCCGTTGCCCGCGCGGTCTGGGTGCGACCGACCTTGGACATGACCGTGTCGCCACCCACCGGCGTGTAGAGGAAGCGATAGTAGTAACGTGTACCAGCCTGCATGCCGGTTACCCTGGCCTTGACGCAGAAGTCATAGTCCTTGCGCGCCAGCCTGGACATGGTGGTAAACATGTTGGTGAATTCCATATCCGTGGCAACTTGCAGCGTGACATTGAGGTCCTGGTTGGTCAGGGCCGGATCATAAACACGAGTCCAGAGGACAACGCTGTCAGCAGTCGGATCGCCAGAAGCCACGGACTGCGGGAAGTAGTCGTGCAGGATCAGGTCTTTCCAGACCATGCGGTGATCGGAACTGACCACTTCGGTGCCATGACCGACCAGATAAACCAGGTCGTTGGTAGAGCCTGGCCAGAACACTTCGCCGCGGTAGGTCATGAAACCGTAGTCCGAAGGCAGCACGTAATCGATGCGCAGTGGATTGCTGGCCCAGTTGCCGGTGTGGTAGGCCGGGGCACCCACCTGGCCGGAATCGGCGCCACGCTCCAGGCCGCCAGGGCTGCGCGGAATGAGCGATTCATCGATGTAAGGATTTTTGAGCAACTGGTCGATAGCGCCAAGTACGCTGTCGCCGTCGATCGGATCAGCGTTCTGGTCGCCCATGATGACAAAGCGTTTGTTTTCGCCCAAGCCACCGGAGACACTGTTGTCGTCATAGATGTAATCACTGGCGCCCGGCGTGATGTAGTCACGCCAGAAGCGGATCTCATCGTAGTTGCGCACGCCGTTGCGATCCTCGGCGCCGTCGAATACGGGCGGAGTCGGATGGCTGGCCAGCACATGAACCACGGCACCGTTGACATTGACCGGAACATCCCAATGGCTCTTGGAGGAAAGACGGAGAATGTCTTTTTCATCCTGCGCATACCACTGCGAACCATCAGCGTTGGTGGGCCACATGGCATTGGGCATATCTTTCCAGAGGAACATCTGGAAGGTGCGCACATCATTGCTCACGATCGGGTAGCGCGACAGAATCGCCATACCGTACTGGCCGGGGAACTCACCGTAACCGTGGCAATCATTGCCATAGCCATAGGCGCCGATGTTGGTCACGACGCTGCCGTTATTGTCCAGGTCCTTGCCGGTGTTGACGCCCGTGTTCTGACCGCCGATGAAGTGGTGGGGATAATCGATCGGCGTCGAACCGTTCTGACTGACTGCGAGGTAGTTCTGTTTGAATAGTTTGACACCCATACCGGTGTTGTCGTGATCGAACTCGTTGAGCAGAATCACATCGGGACGCACACGCTGGATGATTTCGGCCACGGCCGCTGCCTGAGTGTCTGTGCCGTCGAACAGATCGGCGATGATTTTGCCCTGCTGCGTGCGATTGAGGTAGCAGTTGAAGGTGGCGATGCGCATGCCGTTGGCCGGCGAGGTTTCGATGGTGTAGTTGATGGGTGTGTAGAGCGTCACTGTGTTGGTGGCTGAACGCTGAACCGAATCGCTATCCATCACTGTAACCGTAATTTGGTAGACACCGGCGTTCTGGTACTGATGGAACGGGTTCATCAGGGTGCTGTTACTGCCGTCGCCGAAATTCCACTGGAAGGTGAAGGGCGGACGTCCGCCAGTCAGGGCCGTGGTGAATTCGACATAGGTCGGCCCCGTGAACTGTGCATTTTCAGGCGAAGTCGCGAAATCGACCTGCAGCGCTGGAGGATTGGCCTGTTCACCGAGCAGCAGCAGATCGTCGATCTGCCATTTGGCTGATGAATTGCCCGCAGAACCGGATGACGTGTAACGGACCGCCAGGTGGATGTTGGTTCCGCTGTAGCCGGACAGATCAATATCGCCGGACGGCGCCCAGACCCAGTCGCCAGGGGACATGCTGGCAGGCAGCTCGGTCCAGGAGGCCTGGCCTGGATCGCTGTGGATATCCGGATTGTAATCAGTGGAAATGAATGGCGCGAAAATATTGGGTCCCGCGTCATAGTATCCCCGGCATGACCGGAAGCTGAACGTCTCGTTGATCGATTCGTCCAGGTTGATGGTCGGCGAAACGAGCCAGTCATCGCTGGGTAGGTCAGCACCGCCGGCATAACCGTTCATGAAGGCGTAGGTCACGCCGCTGCGGGTTTCGATCGCCCAGTGGTTCATAGGACCTGACAGGTCGAACCAGACCCAGTCACCAAACGAACCAGAGTCGAAGTTCTGGGACAGGATCACCGGCGTAGTCTTGGGCAGTGTCTTGACCAAGATCTCGTTGGAGAAATCTGACACACCATTGTGACCGACTGCCGCAATGCGGAAACCGTAAACCATGTCCGGGATCAGGTTGATCATGGTATAGGTGGTCGAGTTGGAAGGAATGGAGATATTCTGCTGCGCCCATTCATTGCCGAGCCCGGTCATCATGTGCAGGATAAATTTGACTTCATTGGTGGAATTGTCGGCCCACTGCAGCGTGATGGCTTCGTTGGTGATGCTGGCCGCGATCAGGTTGGAAGGAGCAGTCGGGTTGGGACCGTTCGGAACATAAGGCAGCCGCAGCACCTCGCCGCCGATCGGGTTCCACAGATCCAGACCGGTCGGCATAGCGAACGAGTTTGCATCCTGCTCAGCCTGGGTCAGCGCGGTCACGGTATCGGGATCGTAAGCGACCAGTTCACCACCGCTGGGCTTGTTGCCAAACTTGACGCAGCGGATATCCATGTTGGTCGGGGATACGTGAATCAGCTTGTACTGCCAGAAGGAAGCAGAATCCATGGTCCAGGGCTTATTATCGTCGGCCGCACGAGTGGGGGCGCCGAAGCTGCCTTCACCAATGTAAACGATACCGTTGTTATCGTCGCGACGGAAACCTTCATAACCGGCGGACGTATTGTCTTGTATGATCGGGTACGTACGCTTAACGCAGTGTGAATCGCTCTCGAACGCAATCTTGACGTTGTTGGCATACATGGCGTCAGCCCATGCAGCCATCCGGCCATCGCCCTCGACTTTGCCGGATTGGTGCGGACGGAAAGGGCGATGATAGGAGACCGAGACCCATGTAGCATCGTTGTTGGTGCTGATCGCGATATCGTTGCGGAACCATTCGGCCTGCTTGTTCCAGAGCTGATAATCCTGGTCCTCGAATGCGCTGTAACCCACACCAGGTTCCAGTTCCGAGTTCAGGATGTACAGGCGCATCATGTTACCGGCTATGTCTATGGCGTAGAAGCCGTTGGTGTCGGCGCTGTCAAAGACATTGTAAACCATCTGACGATCCATGTTTTCATGGTTGCCATGCACCGGAATGACAGGATAGACGCGACCGTCTGCACTCATGGTCAACTGCCACTCGTCCAGCCAGTCGGCCCACTCGGCCGATGTTCCCACGTCCATATAATCACCGCCATGTACGATGAAGAGCGGACGGATCTTAGAGAGCAACGAGTTGCCCCATTTGCGACCCTCCGGGTTGGTGCGTGAGTCGCCGCCAGAAATAAAGGTGAAATGGTCAGGTCCATCCGGAGCGGTGCGGAACCACATACGGTTGCTGACGTCTTCGCTGTCTTTGACGACAAAGTACACATTGGTGTTGGGTGGCAACCCGGTCAACTTGCTGAAATAGGTATCCATTTCGCGGTACATGATGTGACGGTGCGGCGTGTTGGTCATGGCATACTTCGTCCAGTCGGTTCCATGATCGACGGTATCGTAGAGAACCACCGGATCGCTGCCGCGCACTTGTTCCCAACCGATGCCCATGGTGGTGGCCGGATCGTCATTCCAGCACAGGCGGTAGCGGCGGGTTGATTTCTGACCGCCCGAAGCGCTGTGCACCACGTTCAGCACAGGCGCCTTGTCCGCGCCGCCTTCATACGAATCGGCTTCGCGACGGCCTTCGCCGGAAAAGGTGATTAGCAGGGCATTGGTTTCGCTCCAGCCTTCACGATTGACAATTTCCTGGATGATGTTTTTCAGATCCGGTGTGCGCTGGTTAGGGCCGGCGACATTGTTGGTGAGCCAGTGCGGGATGCCGCCCCAGGCCACCGAACTCGATGTGGTCGAACGCATCGACACATTGCTGATCGTGGAGGTGAGGGGGGCGGCATGGTCCGCGGCCTCGCCCCGGATCGTCACGTTGAACAGATCTACGTTATGCGTCGCATCGTCCACCGTGAACTGGACATAGGCCTGGTAGATGGTGGCGTGGCGCGGAATGCCGGTATTGATGAAACGACAGCCCACGACCTGCGAGTTAGCGCCGTCATCCACCAGTTCGAGATCGGAACTGTCCATGTACATGGCGCCATCGGCGACATTTTCCTCGACATCGTCATCGCCGGCGGCAATGGCCGTGGACGCGGGCGGCAGGAAAGCCACCACCAGCTTGGGCGCATCTTCCGTGATGCCGTCGAACGACTCGACGTTGCGCGTGCCCGTGCCCCAAAAAAAGAGCGAGATCGCATTCTTGGAACTCCAGCCTTCGCGCATCACGATTTCCTGGATGATGTCGGTCAGAACCGGCGTGCGCTGGTTGACGCCGGAATCGCCGCCGGTCCAGGTTCCGGCGCTGTTCCAGGCCACGGTGAAAAATGTCCGCGTGCGCGAACTCAGATCGAAATTGTTGGTGCTATACGCAGCGGATGTGTCCGCATCTTCACCAGCGATCGTCACATTAAAGGGATCGATGTTCTTGGGATTGGAATCCGCGGTGAACTGAACGTAGGCGTTGACGATTTTCGAATGGCGCGGAATAGACACTTCAGCAAAACGGATACCGACAAACTGGGTATAGCTGCCGTCGACCGGTATTTCCAGGTCGCTGCTGTCCATGTACATGCCGCCCGTACTGGCGTTCTGCTCCGCATCGTCGGTGGACGACATGACCTCGAACACCGAAGGCGCGGCATAGTCGACAACCAGCACAGGCGCCGCATCAGCATCTCCGTTATAGGATTCGGCTTCGCGCCGGCCAATGCCCGTGAAGATGAAACTCATCGCATTGCCGGTGCTCCAGCCGCAGCGATTGACAATTTGCTGAATCACGGCACTGAGATCAGGCGTACGCTGATCGGGTCCGGCTTCGCCAATGGTGTTCCAAAACGGTATTCCGCTCCAGGACGCAGCAACGCCCGTCTTGGTGCGCGTGGAAACATTGTAGGCATTGGTCGTGAAAATCGCCGAATTATCCGTGTCTTCACCCCAAATCTGGACATTGAACGGATCCTTGTTGACGTTGATGTTATCGCAGGTGAACTGGATATAAGCCTTGATGATAACAGCGCCGGGCGGGATGCTGACATCCGTGAAGCGGACGCCGACCTGCTGGTTGGGAGGATTCGTGGCCGGCCAGGATTCATCGACCAGTTCGAGATCGCTGCTATAGGCATCAATCCCGCCATTGGTTGTATTTTCTTCTACATCGTTAAAGGTTCCATTGACCTGAAACACGCCTCGGGCCGCCATGACCTGAGATGCACCCAATAAAAAAAGGGCGAACATTCCATAAAGAAACAGGCGAATGCCTTTCATTTTATTCTCCTTCCATCATTATCATTAATTTGCTGTCTTCTACACACATTCAAAAAGATCGAGTGCGCATTATCCTTCAAGTTTGTTAGGAAAATGTCAGCGTGGGGTTAAAATATCGAGAGGCGCGCTGGTTTCTATGATTGCAAAGCTTGATTCGCCGGATCGTTTGCGATTATAAACAAGCCGAAATACGGCTTATATACGAGCCTCAAGCCAACGAACATCGCTTTGTTTTTTTCGATTCACTCGTGGTAAACAGGTTAAGCTGAGCCCTGGCCGGACCGAACCGGTTGTTGAACGCCTGATCGACCGAATGAACGGCGATGACACGCCGTCGCAAGCCGTCGCAAGCCGTGCTGATTCAACCCGTCATTCAAGACGCAGCCACAATTCGCCCGAATCGCCCCGATTCAATCTTTACAGGAACCTTAAGCAAGCCTAAGCTTTATGCGTGAACTGGCTGCACTTTCATAGGTCAATGTATACTGGAGGCGCCTGAATGGATCGTTACACTCGGGCGTTTGCGGCAATCCGCGCGGACATCATGCCGCCTGACGATCTCGGTCAGCTCGAAGCGTACATCGAGACCGGCGATGCGTCTGTCCTGCCAGAACTGTGCCTTGGACCGCACGATACCTGGCTAGACCACCTGGTCAAAGTAGTAAACCCACCCGGTCAACTCGACCAGCGCGACCGTCGCGTGCTGGATCTGCTGGTGCGGACCGGCCAGACCCCATGGATTTGCCGCTGGTTCCTGTCCACGGCCCGCTCCTCTTTCAATGCTGAAGCACGGCGCGAATACCTGACCTGCCTCGATGAACTGGGCTTCGACGAATTAACGCTGTTGATCGAGAACCTGGCCGGCATGTGGCTGCTCAATCGTACCGACCATGAACCCAGTCCCATGGGCGCCTACCTGCTTTGCCTGCCATTCGAACTGATCCGCCAACTGCTTGACCGCATCGATTCACCCGCGATCATCCTGGAACTTTGGAACCTGTTCGCACGCAAAAAACCGGCTTACCTAGATATGGTTTTTCTGGACCATCTCCAACACGCTTTTGAACGAGAGATTGACCCGTTTCGGCGTTTCAATATCGGCCTGCGCTTGTATGCCCACGCTCCTGCCGGTCGTGAGCGAGAAATCTTTGAACTGGGTCTCAAAACCGCACGCACAACACGCAATGCGCACGACCGCGAGTGGGTGCTCAAACACATGCTCGAACATTTCGGCCCAAAGGCCCTGCCGGCTGTAGCGCATAATCTGGAAGCCTCCCAATCCGGAAAGAAGCATGCAGACGAACCGTTTGGCCACTATTTCGACCTGTTCGACATTGCGGCGCGGCACACTGGCTGCGCCGCACGCGACCTGCTGCTGGCCGGCTCGCGCGACCCACGACCAACGACCCGCTTCCTGGCCCTGGCCACCCTGATCGCCCAGCAAGACGACGCCCTGGACCCGATCATCGGCAAAACGCTCGCCCGCGACTTGACCGCCGACGAGCGCCAGACACTATCCAAAGCGCTGGAACTGGCCTTTTCCTGGAAACCGCTTGAACTACGAAACCCATTGACCGCGCTGCTCGAACATAAATCGCGCCCGATCCGCGAAAAAACAGCACGCGGCCTGGCTGCCCGGGGCGAGGCTTTTCTGGAAACAGGCGCAAACTGCCTACAGCACAAACGCGCCGGCGTGCGCCTGGCCGGCGTCACCCTGCTGGCAGGCATGAACAGTCCGCGGGTGCTGCCGCACCTGGAAGCACGGCTGGAGCAGGAAGCGCAGGAGGATGTGCGCGACGCGTTATACCAGACCCTGGACGCGCTCTGGAACGCCGCCGGCCGCACGCGCTGCCTGAACGATGTACGTGCGCGTATGACCGCCATGCGCGGCCGGTTCACCGAACCGCC
>CAZOLK010000107.1:0-16771 GCA_964580325.1 uncultured Verrucomicrobiota bacterium
TGCAATGACGTTCTTCAGATTTGAATTTATGGCAAGGCACATCCAAAGGTTTCAATCAACAGTTGCGCGTAAACTGTTGGCCGGATGTTGATATGTTTCAATGGCGGCAACAATAAGGGTAATAGAATATACTTTATAAGGCAGTGCTTCACAAGGCAAAACGTGCGTACGACAGCCACAGATTTCCCGCGATGCTCCCGCGGTGCTCCCACGATGCTCCTGGTCCTTGTTTGGATGCTCCCGACTGTTAATTTGATACTCCCGACCGTCATCGTACACAAGTTTCTCGATCTGGTCGACGTCGATCAGGCCAGGCACAAAGGCTTCGCCGTTTTGGCCTTCGCCGTTGTAGAGCAGCTCGTATTCGAAGCCTTTGCAGCATGGGCCGCACGCCACGCCGATGTATTCCAGATCCGCCCTTGGCGAAACGCGACCTCAAAAGCGATAGCATTTCGGTCCGACTGGGATGCGTCGAAGGAATCTTGGTGTTTGCCAAGTTGATGGGGCTGAATCTCGAAGCTGCTCAGATCATACCGGTTGAGGTCGTTGGAGAAATGCGCCTCCAAATGATTGCCAGGGAGTTGGCTGACCGGATCAAGTCCAAGGCTTCGCTAGACTGGACGCAGCGGGAGACGATTCGCGCCGATATGCGACGGACAATCCGCCGCCTGCTAACGAAGTACGGATACCCGCCGGATGCGCAGGAAAGCGCAACGCAACTGGTGATTCGACAGGCGGAGTTGATGGCGGAAGGGATTGTTTTGCCATGAGTTGTTATCGAACGGAGTTGATGTCATGAGTGCCAGCTACTCGACCAAGTTACTCTTGGCTTTTCGCAGTGGCGGAACGTGTGCGCTTTGTCAATGTGACTTGTCTCCGGAGAGCGACAACGGCGGTCCCATCAACGTCGGTAAGGCGGCGCACATTGCGGGTGAACATGACGGCAAAGGGAAAGCCCAGAGGTCAGCTCGATATGATCCCAATATGACAGAAGAGGAGCGCGACCATTACAGCAATCTGATTTACCTTTGCGGAACATGCCACGACAAGATTGACGCTATTCCCGAGGGCGAGCGCGATTATCCCCCCGACAGACTCCATACGATAAAGAAAGAACATGAGACGAAAGTCCGGCAGGCTATGCTGGACGCCTTTGCGGATGTTGGCTTTCCCGAGCTTGAGGAAGCAACAAAGTGGGCCACCTGTCTTTCTCCATCGAACCAATCCGCCGACTATTCCTTGGTCAAGGTTGAGGACAAGATACGAAAGAACGATCTGGACGCCGATCATCGGGCCCTTATCGCTATGGGGCTCGGAGTGGCCTCTGAAGTAGCCCGGTATATCGAGACTGTGGCGCAAGACGACCCGGAGTTTCCTGAGCGCTTCAAGGCCGGATTTCTGGAGGAATACTGGCGGCTCAAGAAGCAAGGAGTGACAGGCGGCGAGCTATTTGAATTGATGTGTTCATTCGCCAAGAAGGGATTTCGTCGCCATTCGGAGCAGGCGGCGGGGCAAGCAGTGTTGATGCACCTGTTTGAAATCTGCGAGGTATTTGAGAAATGATTCTGCCCACCAAACATATTCCTGAAGAGCAAGCACTGCTTGGGGTGGGCGCCATGCTTTTGCGAAATCTGGATCGGCCGCAGACCGTAACGAATCTTTGGGAAAAGGTGTGCACGGAACGTGCCGTGGGCAATTTCGAGCGCTATATCCTGGCACTTGATCTTCTTCACATTACCGGCGTGGTGGATTTGTACAAGGGTATGCTGGAGAGGAGGTCGCCCGATGCTTCATAGTCTATCGGCGAACAAGAGTTCGTTCCACCGGGTGGAATTCACGGCTGGACTGAACGTGATTCTCGCGGATCGGTCGGATACATCCACGACCAAGGACACGCGGAATGGGTTGGGAAAGTCAACGCTGATCGAGATCCTGGATTTTTGCCTTGGCGGTCGTGCGTCCAAGGGCAAGGGCTTGATTATCGACCCGTTGAAATCCTGGGAGTTCACAATGGAAGTCACCTTGGCACAAAGGAAGGTCAAGGTGACACGCTCCGTCGATGAACACAACCGTGTCGTTATCAGTGGGGATACGACAGGCTGGCCGGAGCTACCCGATGTTGATGACGAGACCGGCCAACGCGTGTTAAAAATCGAGCGTTGGCGTACGTTGCTTGGGTTGGTTCTCTTTGGTCTGCCGCGAAGCGCAGACAGGTCTGCCGTACAAACCCAGTTATCGGAGCCTCGTCTCCTACTTCGTCCGTCGCCGTCTTGATGCTTACATGAGCCCCTTCAGCCATTACAATTGAGAAGGCCATCAAGACGGGGGCGATGGAAGCAATCGTAGGTTCTGTGGGTGAGCTTGAGGCGCAGAGGATTCAGCTTGAGCAGCAGAAGAATGCCTCCCAGGCGGCACTTGAATCCTTCAAGGTCCATCCCCAGTACGAAAGCATCCAATCGGACGCCGACCGACTGACGGCTGAGATATGCGGTTCGACCATACGTCAAGGTTGGCCGCCAATCTGTCACCCGTGTATCGTCCGTCTCGTCAGCTCCGCGTGTAGCGACGGGAGGAAATTCAACCGAACTCTTCCGCCAGGCCATCAAGGCGCCATCCATGGATGCACTGCATTTCAAAGCGTTGTGACAAAGTTTACAGTGCATAACCCTGCATAACCCTTTGGGCTTGCAACCTGGCGTTCCCTCTTTATAATACGGATTTGCTTGACAATGGGTTTGATTCCTTATTAGGTAAGGAAAGCATGATTAAAGTAGAACATTTGACAAAACGTTATGCCGACGCCGCCGTAGTCCACGACATCTCGTTTGACGTGGAAAAAGGTGAAATTATGGGGTTTCTGGGCCCAAACGGCGCTGGTAAAACCACGACCATGCGTATTTTGAGCGGTTTTTTGCCTGCCACCAGCGGGTCCGTCAAGGTGGCTGGGTTTTCCGTATTCCACGAATCCATGGAAGTGCGCAAACGCATCGGCTATATGCCGGAGCAATGCCCGTTGTACACGGAACTGCGCGTGGATGAGTATTTGCGCTATCGTGCCAAGCTCAAGGGATTGCGTAGGCGTACATGCCGCAAGCGCCTGGCCGAGGTTAAGGAGATGTGCGGTTTGCGGGACGTGGGGTGCCGCATTATCGGCCAATTATCCAAAGGTTTTCGTCAACGCGTGGGCCTAGCCGATTCGCTTCTGCATGAACCGGACCTGCTCATCCTGGATGAGCCGACTATCGGATTGGACCCGCATCAGATCAGGTCGGTGCGCGCGCTGATCAAGGGGCTGGCGCCCAGGCATACGGTGCTGCTGTCCACCCATATTCTGCCCGAGGCCGAGATGATCTGCGACCGGGTCATGATCATCAACCGCGGCCGGCTGGTGGCTTCGGATTCGCCGAGCAAGCTGCGCGGCATTTTGCATAAAAAGGGCGTGCATATCATTGCTGAAATCAAGGCCGGCGTCATGGAGCTGCGCGAAATGTTGAGCACGCTGGCCGGCGTGGTCGAGGTGGAAGCCGAACCGCTGAAGGACCATGAATGGGTGCATCTGCGTCTGGCTTGCCAGTCTGAGGAAGATGTGCGCCCGAGCATTGACCGGGCCGCGGCTGAAAAAGGTTGGCCGCTGCGCGAGTTGAAGCTGGACCACAAGAGTTTGGAAGATATTTTTGTCTCGCTGACCGGAGACGAGGAGGCGCCTGTGCGATGAGAGTTTTCTGGACCTTGTTGCGGCGCGAACTGTCCGCTTATTTTCTGGCGCCCATCGCCTATGTCGTGATGGTGTTTTTCCTGTTCATCATGGGCATCAGCCTGCTTTGGACCGCTTCGCTGATGCTCAAGGGGTTTCAGGATATGATGGTCATGCGCGAACTGATCGGCGAATCGATCTTCTTCTGGATCGCGCTGTTGATCGTGGCGCCAGTGATCACTATGCGGCTTTATGCCGAGGAGAAGCGCGCCGGCACGTTTGAAACCCTGATGACCGCGCCGGTCAGCGACGTGACCGTGGTGCTGTCCAAGTTTTGCGGTTCGCTGGTGTTTTACATCCTAATGTGGCTACCGACCCTGTCTTACCTGTATATCATGAAGCTGTTCAGCCCGGCGTCCGCCCCGCTGGATCCCGGACCCATGGTCTCGGTCTATATCGGCGTACTGCTGGTGGGTTCGCTCAGCATCTCGATCGGCCTGCTCATGTCCGCCCTTTCCGGCAGTCAGATGAGCGCGGCAATCGCTTCGTTTGCCCTGATTTTCTTCTGGTTCCTGGCCGGATTCATGCCCTACATTCCTTATATCTCTTCGATAGGTTGGGCTCGCGAGCTGGGCTTTTACATCTCTTCTGTGCTGCACATGATCGATTTCTCCTACGGCATTTTTGACACGCGCCCGCTGGTTTTGTATCTGAGCATCACTTTTCTGATGCTTTTTCTGACCGTCAAGGCGGTTGAATCGCGGCGCTGGCGCATATGAGGAAATATCCATGACCGAAATCGAACCCAAGAAAGCGGAGCGCGTCAACATGCGCTGGCGCCGGTTGCTGTTGAAATGCGACCTGGGCTTGGCCATCCTGTTGGCGGTGATCCTGGCGTTGGAGGTCAATTACCTGTCCATGCGCCATCACTTGCGTCTGGATTGGAGCCGTTCCAAACTTTACACGCTTTCGGATAAAACTATGCAGGTGTTAAAGCACGTGGACCAACCGATCCAAATCACCGTGTTCTTCGAATTGGGGTGCGAGACAAGGCATGACGTCAAAATGCTGCTGAAAGAATATCAGTATGCCTGCCGCCACCTGAACGTCGCTTATGTCGATCCGGACCGGGACCTTGGCCAGACCAGCGAATTGGTGCAGAAGTACGGCGACGAGATCAACGCGGTGTTTTTCGAAAGCGACGGTCAGGTCAAGAAGCTGTCGGAACTGGATATTTTCGAATTCGAACGGACCGATATGAAGAAAAAGAATCAGCGACCGGAGCGCAAGGCGTTCAAAGGCGAGCAGGCGTTCACTACGGCTATCTACAAGATCACTCAGGCTGAAACGCCGCGGGCCTATTTTTTGCAGGGACACGGCGAGCGCGATCCCAAGGATTTCTCGCCGCGCGAAGGGTATTCGCAGATCGCCCAGTTCATTCGCGATGACAATATCGAAGTGCTCACGCTGAACCTACACGAGCAGCGCAGCGTGCCCGAGGACTGCGATGTATTGATTGTGGCGGGGCCCACGCGGCGCTTTCTGCAGACGGAAATAGACATGATTCAAACCTATCTCAAGAAAAACGGGCGTGCGGTTTTCCTGTTGAGCAGTAACGCGCGCACCGGCCTGGAGCACTGCCTCAAGGACTGGGGCGTCAAGCTGGGCAATGACATGGTGATCGATCCGTCGCAGTCGATCACCGGGCGCGGCGACCTGCGGGTGGATACATACGCCGACCATCCCATCACCAACCCCTTGCGCGGCATGATGGCCGTCCTCTACGTCCCGCGGTCGGTCATGCCGATCGAGCGTAAAGCGCCAGTCGAGGATACCGCGGACCGGCCCCATGTCACGATCCTGGCCGCTTGTTCGGAAAAAGGCTGGGGCGAGACCGAGATGAAGCGCACGCCGATCAAGTATGACAAGGACATAGATACGCCCGGGCCGCTGGGCGTGGTCGCGGCCGTGGAGCTGGGCTCGCTGCCGGACATTGACGTGCAGCTCACGCCGACCCGTTTCGTGGTGTTCGGCGATTCCTATTTCCTGGCCAACAACGCCATTGTCGGCGCCAACGCGGATTTCCTGCTCAACGCGCTCAACTGGTTGCTGGACCGTGACGAGCTGATGGCCATTTCGCCCAAGACCTACCGCGAAACCCGGCTCTTACTCTCGCGGCGCCAACTGTCGATCCTGGCCGTGGCGGTCCTGATCGGCCTGCCTGGCTGCGCGGCTTTGATCGGGCTGGTGATCTGGGTGCGCAGAAGGAGATAAGTCGTGAAAAACCGCTCAACATTTTACCTTTTCCTGGCCGTGGTCCTGTTGGGCCTGTACATCCTGTTTATCGAGCGAAAACTCGATCATTCAGAAAAGCGCCGCGCCGAAGCGTTGCGTGCGATTAAAATCACGCCTGAAAAAGTCACCTACCTGCGTGTGGAATGTAAGGACTACTTTTTCGAATGCACCCGGCAGGGCGCACGCTGGCGGTTTATCAAGCCTATCGAAGGTTTGCTGGATGTGGGTCAGATCGAACGCATGCTGGTCGGATTCGCGGCCCTTAAACGCGGCGAAGTGATTACGGTTGAGGAGATGGAAGCCAACCAGTTGACCTTGCACGACTATGGTTTGTCCAACCCGCAAATCAAGCTGATTTTCGGCATGGACGCCCATCGCCGCACCATCCTGGTGGGACATGGCGCCCAGGTCGGGGACAGGCTCTATATCAAAGAGAAAACCACTCCGGAAATCGCCGTGACCTCGACCAACCTGTTGCGTTTTGTGCCGGAAGACATCACATCGTTGCGCGACCGCTGCCTGCTCCACGGCGACCTGGAGCAGGTCGTGCGCATCGAGATTCGCAAAAAGGAAGGGTTGCTTCAACTCGCTCGCGGCGAGCAGGGCATCTGGCATATTACCCAGCCCATCAAATCGCGCGCCGATGGGCGCGAGGTGCTCGATTTGATGGATCGCCTCTACGCGATACGCATCGATCAGTTTGTCGAGGATGATGTGGTCGAGACCGCAATGTACGGGTTTGACGAAACCGCGACCGGCATCTCGTTGATCCGTGCCGATGGCAAGAGCGAATCTCTGTTGCTGGGTAAAAACGTGGAGGGCGAAACGCCCCTGGTCTACGCGCGATTTCGTACGATCAACTCCATCTACACCGTACCCCGCGAGATAATCAATATCCTGGCCGTCGATCCAGAAACGCTGCGTGACAAGCGGTTGCTGGCGCTGAGCAGCGATGATGTCGCCGGGGTTGAGATCAAGACCGGCAAGCAGATCCTGTCCATGCGCCGGGCTGCGCTCGATACGCAATGGGCCATGGTCAAGCCGCGGGGCTGGCCTGTGGAAAAAAAGGTGATGGACTCGCTGCTGGGACACTGGACCCAGGCCGAGGTCGCCGGCGTGATGGCTTTGAATGAAACCAACCAGATCGAAACCGGTTTGATCGCGCCCTGGATCACGTTACACCTGTTGGGCCTGCCGCCCAACACGGAAATCCGTTCCCCCACCAACCTGGCGATCAAGGCAGCCATCACCGTGGGTACCGGCAAGAGCGATACGGATCGTCTGTACGTCAGCGTTGACCAGGAGCCCTGGATCTACGAGGTGTCCGGACAGGTCATGACCTTTATCTCGCTCGATCCGCTCTTTTACCGCAATCGTACCTTGCTGGCGGTTGCACCGGAAGCTGTCCTGCGCATTGCCGTCAAGCGCGGCGTACGCGAACAGGCTGTGCAACGCGATGAAAACGGACAATTCCAGCCTGTCGGCGCGGAAAACGCCGTGGTCGATGACCTGTGTATCCGACGTATATTGAAAAATATGAACAACCTTCGCGCCATAGAATTTGTCGAGGCCAACCCGGATCCGGACAACCTGACCCGTTACGGTCTGGACCAGCCTGTCTTAACCGTGACCGTGGGGCTGCAGGATAAACAGGCGATCAACAAAACGCTGCTCATCGGTAAACGCACCGGCAAGGGCCGCTACGCCATGATGCGCGGCCAGGACGTCGTTTGTGTCATCGGCAGCCAGGACGCGGGATTGCTCGAGAACAGCCTTTTTAAATGAAAAAGTTGCTTTCCATTCTCCGGCAATGCGGCGCCATTTGCCTGCGTTGCGGAAAGGTCTGTCTCGAGACCTTGCGATCGCACGGAGGACGTATAACCATTCGCGTTCTGGCGGCCATGCTCTTCTTGGCCTTGTACGTTTACGTTTATATCCTTTATCTTGGCGTGCCCCACTTTGTCTGCTCCATGATCATGGAGCGCATCAGTGCTCATATAGGTACGGTCAATTGCCGTCGGATTCGGATCGATAAACAACGTGGCACGGTTCTGGTCGACAACCTGCGATACTATGGCCTGCAGCCGGACCGCCATCGTTTGTTTGAAGTGGCCGGGCTTGACCTTGAGGTCGATTGGTTCGAAGGACTGCTGCCCGGCTTTCACCCGCGCCGTCTGAAACTTCGGCATGGTACGCTCTGCCTGCGTACCCACGCCGAAGATCAACCGGACCCGACGCTGGACATTTGCCGGATCAAGGACATCGATTTGGACATGGAGATCCGTGATGGCGGTTTTCGCGTAAACAAGCTGGATCTGCGTTTGTACGGCCTGCGCGTGTCGGGCAGTGGGTTTGTTGTGAGCGATCCGGAAAAACCGCCACCGCCGATGCATACACGTATGCTACTGGATCTGCTGCCGGAAAATTCCCGTCTGTTGCAATGCCTGGATAAAGTATTGCGCCAGGCGCGCTTTGACGATGACGCCGAAGCGCGGTTGCTCTTTTTTATCGATCCGGGCAGGCCCCAGGACACTGCGTGCCGTATCGAACTCGACGCAGGCCCCATGTATTACCGCGGCTTGAGTTTCCACTCCGTGCACATGAACATGCGCTATGACGATGGCGAGTTCGTGCTGGAGCGCCTGGAAGCCCGGACTGATCGTCATCGCGTCGAACTCAAGGCCAGGGCCAATCTGGATAATCGTACGCTGGAGGCCAGCCTGTACAATTCGTTTCCTTTTCCCTGCCTGCTGGCCGTATTGCCGGACGCCTGGACGCAAAAGCTGGATCGCTGGCGCCTCTTTTTTGACGGCAACTGCGAGTTCCAGTGCCTGATCGGTCCGGCGCCGCTGGATCAGGTGTTTGAAAGCAGTGCCGGCTGGATTCGCGCCAGCGATATCTCGTTCCGCGGTATTCCAATGAACAAGCTGGAAGCGACCTTCCTCTATAAGGATGCAAGTCTCCGGTTCCGCGATCTCAAGGTTGATCTTGGGACCGCCGACAACCCAGGCGCGATCCGCGGCAGCCTGGATTACGATTTCAAAACGCGGCGCGTGGAGTTGAACGGCGAGGGCCGATTCAATCCGGCCATATTGCTGCCGATCTTCAACAAAAAAGCCGCACCGCACTTTGCCTCGTTTGCTTTTCAGAAATCACCGCCGCTTTTCAAAGGCTATTATGTCGATCGCTTCGTCGACGAACCCAATACCATGCAGATCAAGGGCGAGTTGACCGCTGAGCACGCCTTCTATAAGGGCGCCTATGTCAAGGCTGCTTTTATGCATCTGAGTTACAGCAACAAGGTGCTCAATTTTGCGCCCTGCATCCTCGAACGCGACGATGGACGCGGCGAAGGCTCGGTGAGTATCGATTTCGAGAAAGACCTGGTGCACGTCAAGGCCCAGAGTACGCTGCCGCCCAAAGTGATAGGCCGTCTCATCGGCAAGCATGCCGAAGAGTTCCTGCGCCATTTCCATTTTGACGGTCCGTCGCGTTCCCGCGTCGAAGGCCGCGTCGATTATGGCACCTACGCACTCACGCGATTGAACGCCCAGTTCGAGGGACAGCGCGCCGGTGTTCACTGGTGCATTACTGACTGGCTCGCTTTTGACCTGAACATGAAAGGGCGCCATATCGTTGTAACCAATATCAAAAGCCGCGTCTATGGCGGCAGCGTCGAGGCCCATGCCCTGCTTCAGCTTTACGACAAAAACAACCGCACGCGCTACACGGTTGACGGTCGTGTTCAGGGCGCGGACCTGACCCAGGTCATTGCCCATCTGTTTCAGGAAGATGGCAGCAAATACACCGGCAAGCTGTCCGGCGACATCCATCTCAATGGGTTCATGGGCAATGATCTGCCCGCCACGGCTCAGGGGCGTGCCAAAGTGGAGATCAAGGACGGTCAGCTCTTTCGCGTGCCGCTGCTGGGCGGGTTGTCACAGCACATGACGTCTATTTATTCCGGTTTCGGCTATGCCTCGCAGACCGATTGCGAGGCGGAACTCGACATTGACAACGGCAAGTTGCGGTTCAGTAAAATACATATCAGCGGTGACGTGATCAGCGCCAAGGCCAAGGGCACGTACGATCTCAGCGATAGACTCGACTTCCGTGTACAGGTGCAACTTTTACGCAAAGGCGCCATGGCCGATGTGCTGCGCTTACTTACCTTTCCGGTGACCAAGCTGCTCGAATTCCGGCTAAAAGGCTCGCTGGACAATCCCGAATGGGAATTTGAGAATTTGCCCGGAAAATGAACGATCCCGAACAGATCTGGCATATTGTCACCCTGGAAACCAGCGCAAACGTGGTCGAAGAACTCGAATCGCGGATCCGCGACCAGTTCGGTCGCGCCACGGTTCAGGTCGCCCGACCCGGCAGTAACGTGATCTGGCTGGAAATCTATTTTGAACAGGCTCTTGAAGCGGAGCTGTTTGCCAATGCCATGATCAACGATGACGATGTGGTGGGCAAGGCCATCCGCGTTTGCAAACCGCGTGACTGGCAGTCGTTCTGGCGCCATCATTTCAAACCGCTCGAACTTGGCCGACGCCTGACCATTGTGCCTGCCTGGGAACCGCAAGCGTATGCGGTTGGTCGGCAACCCATTGTGATCAATCCCGGCTTGAGTTTCGGCACGGGCGCCAACTTTACCACCCGGTTTTGCTTGGAAACCATCGAGCATATCATGGATAGATACGGACCGTTCTCGCTGCTGGACGTGGGCGCCGGCAGCGGTATCCTGGCTATCACGGCTGCCTTGCTGGGCTGCAGCGAGATTCTGGCCGTGGATCACGACCCGATGTGCCTGACCCAGACCAGCGAAAACGCCAAGTTAAACGGCGTGCATGACAGGATCCGGGTCAGTCTGAACGACGTGCTGCAAAACTTTCCCCAGGGGCGCTATGACCTGGTCTGCGCCAACCTGTACTTGCACTTGTTGGAAAAAACCGTCGACGCCCTGTTCAGCACCGCGAATCGCTTCCTGGTATTGAGCGGCATCCGCGATGTGGAAGCTGACCGCGCCGCGGCGCCGTTTCTGGCCAGCGGCGCAAAAGAGTTCCTGCGCGACAGCGACGGCGAGTGGTGTGGAATTGCTTTTGAGAAGTGATGAGTGGCGCGTGGCGAATTATAAAATCGAATGAATCGATAGATTCGAGCACTCGATTCCATCGCTTCTTGCGACAGTTCTCCGCCGCCCCTTTGCCCCGCGCCCCTCGCTTCTTCTTTTCTATTGTCATCCAATCTGAAATGGCATACTCTTTATGGATTGGGTATGGGGTTTGCTGATGGATTTTGAATTATGCAGGAGTTGTTTTATGTCTGAATTATCGCTTTGGACTCTGGGCCTGGGTGTTGCGCACTTGGTTCTCGGGGGGATTATGGTTGTGAAGCCTGACCAGACGCGCAGAATATTGCGCTGGTTTCCGCGCAGTGTCTGGCCTGGTCGGATCCTCTCGGTCGGTTTGATTGTCTGGTCAGCCTGGTGGTTGTCGATTATGCCGCTGGATGGATTGTCGTTTGTCAAGAAACACCTGCTTATCCTGTGCCTTTTTTTCATCTATGCGATCGTGGTCTACATGGAGGATCTACTTTCTCCGCGTGCTTTGGGAGGGTTGTTTCTGATGCTGCCCAGCCCCCTATTTGATGCCGCTCGTTGGCACACTTCTGATTTGCGCTTGATTGTGACGGTCTGGGCCTATATTATTGCGGTTGTCGGCATGATCCTGGTTATGTCGCCTTTCCGTTTTCGCCACTGGGCCGAGTTCCTGATGGCCCAGGATTTTCGTTTTAAACTGGCCGGTCACATCGGGTTGGTGTTGGGCATTCTGTTCACGGTGCTGGCCCTGACCGTTTATCGAACCGCATGATCAAAAAAGCACGCATCCTGCTCATTCGCGGTGGCGCTATTGGCGATTTCATCCTGACCCTGCCGGCCATCAGCGAGTTGCGTCAACGCTGGCCGGATGCCTACATCGAGTTGCTCGGTTATCCCCGCATCGCCGAAATCGCCCGACTCGGCGGACTGGTTGACCGCGTCGTGTCGCTGGATAAATCCAATATGGCTTCCTTTTTCGCGTTCAGGCCGGTTTTCAGCCAGGAGCAGAAGGATTTTGTCACCTCGTTCGATTTGGTCGTCACCTGGCTTCACGACCCGCGGCACACGTTTCGTGACAATCTGCGTTCCGCGGGGGTGGACTGGCTGGTTGAAGGTTCACCCATGGTGACAAAGGGTTGTCATGCCATTGACCACCTGGTCCAGCCGCTGGAACAACTGGCCATTTTTCCCGTAGATCCCTATCCAACCATCAATTTGCCTGACGATCTGCTGGCCAGGGGCCGAGAAATTCTGGCGCGCCTGGGATTGAATGCACCGGTCCTGGCCATTCATCCGGGCAGCGGTAGCTTAAAAAAAAACTGGCCGGTTCAACGCTATCTCGATCTGGCACGAACCCTGCAACGCGCCTGGCCTGTGTATTTCGTTGTGGGTGAAGCCGATGAACAAGTCATTTGGGCCCTGGGTCAGGTAGACCAAAACGTTCCGATTCTTCGCGATATCACGCTCATGGAGTTGGCCGCTGTCCTGAGTCATGGACGCAGTTTCATCGGCAACGACTCCGGCATCACCCATCTGGCCGCAGCCGTGGGCTTGCAGGTCCTGGCCCTGTTCGGCCCAACCGATCCGGAGCAATGGGGACCACGCAGCCCCAGAGCCAGAACGCTGCAAGCGCCGGATGGCCGGCTGGAGAATCTGGGTGTGAATGAAGTGCTCCAGGCTGTGCGTGAGATGAGTTGGTGACGAACTTCTGATCAAACCGACTCATCCTTCAGCCTTTACTTCCGGCTCGTTTTGTTTGCAAGAGAATATGCGCTATATGACAAATGAAGGACGGTTGACGATGGCGGGCGACGATAGCGATTGATGATCCAATTCACCAGGGTAAGATGAATAAATCGACACGCCCGGCAGCCGGTATATAACTGGTATATAACTGCAAGATCAGGGTACTTTTACGCCGGTGCGGTAGAATTTCAAGCCACCGATGTTGGTCACGGTCAGGGCGACGGTCTGGCCATCGGCGTCGCCGGGTACATCCAAGCCAAATGCTCGCCAGGATGTGGGCTGCATTATCAGGTTGGTCTCCCACCAGACGTCGTAGACGCGACTGTTGGTGGTTGGCGGTTCGATGATGAAGGTGATCGTATTGGTTGTGCCGCCCACGCTGAAGTTGGTCACAGTATTGGCCAGGTAATGTTGCTGGTTAGTTGGGTTGGTGTCAGCCACATATTCTTCGTAGTTGGACTGCCGATCGTTGTCGGCGTCTTCGGTGGCATTGCTTAAAGCCGCACCCAGGTTGTGGCGGTTCTCCCATGCATCAGGAATGCCGTCACCATCGGTGTCGTTCGGTCCGGTATCCGGATCCATGATGGTCAGGGTGAAGCGGTTGGGTGCAGTCAGTATTGCGCCGACCGGATTGACCAGGCTCATGACCACGGTCTCGTCGTCGCTGTCCGCATCGGTGTTGATGGTCACGGTAAGGCTGCGCGAGGTGACCGAACCCGTGAACTGCATGTTGGTCGCGGATGGGGCGTAATTGTAATCCGCGGGTTCCGCGCTGCCGGAAAAGGCGATCTGTACCGATGCATCGCCCGTGGCGGAAGCCCGGTGTACGGTCACGGTATAGAGGACGGCTGCTGCTTCCCGGATGCTGCCGGTTGAGCCGGAAAAACGCACTTCCGCAAAGTTGTCGGCATATCCGCGCACCTCGATGTTGTCCACTTCCCAGGTTTCGCTCCGGTCGCTGCCCGTACCTGAGCATGCATAGTAGAAGGCCAGGTAGACATCCGAAACCAGGCAAGCGGAAAGATCCACTTGACCGGAATTGATCCACTCCCAGTCGCCAGTGGAGAAGGGGGCGGTCAACTCGGTCCAGTCGGCATTGGTCGGGTTGCCGGAACCGGTGTAGTTGGTCGAGACAAGCAGGGCAAAGTCATGCGCTCCGGAATCCGAGTAGTTCATGGCTGTCTCGAAGCGGATAAACGCGCTGGTAAAGACCTGCATCTGGAGCGCCGGGGAGATCAGCCAGTCTTTAGCCGGTTCGTCGCCGCCATAGCCCGTGACCCGGGCGAACTGTTTGCCCTGGTGATTATAGGTATGCCAGTCGTTGCTGCTCGTTTCGCTGTAGGCAACCCAGTCGCCGAGTGTATTGTCATTGAAGTCGGCTTCCGCGATCAGGATGCCGTTGACCATGGGCTGACGGTTGATGATGACGCTGTCGCTGACTTGGACGCCGATGCTGTTGGTGGCGTAGACCGTGATCGTATTGCCGCCCACGTTCAGCCTGATGTTGGGGATGGCCCAGCTCGTTACAGCCGGTTCCATGCCGCTTTCGTCGGTCAGCGTATTGGTCCACTGGAGCATGCCGACGACATGGACATTGGCTGAACCTTCAAGGGAATAGGCTGCGACCTGGTAAGGCACGGTGATGTTGGCCGAAGCCGGGTCCGTGATGCTGAGTTCCGGATTGGTCGGCACATATTCGTACAAGCTGATCTGGTCCACGGACCAACGGGCGGCCGATCCGTTGGTCGTACCCGAGGACAGGTAGTGAAAGGCGATGAAGACATCCCGCAGCCCGGCATAGGCGTCGAGTGTGTTGGTTTGCTTGTAGTAGGTGTTGTCGCTGGGCGGCGGGTTGTAGGGCAGTGGGGTCCAGGCGCCGTTGGTTAAAGGATCGCCTGATCTGTAATTGGTCGAGATCAATACCTCCAGCTCCGGTCCTTCGTACAGCTTGCGGGTCCAGTAACTCAGGCGCGGCTGGGTGTACACGGCTAGGTTCATGCGCGAACTGACGAACCAATCGTCGCTGGCTTCGTCAGCGTCGTACCCATTACAGAAGATGGTGCGCGAGCTGTCGTCGGCTCCGCCGCCGAGATTCTCCCAGTTCGCGTCACTGGCGCGGCTGAATGAAGCCCAGCCTTGGAACGTACCGTCTTCGAAATCCCAGGAATTGGTGGGATGGGTCGGTGCGGACTGAACGCTGATGGTCATGGTCTGGGTCGACGAGTAAAGGGCATCGGTTTGGTCATAGGCGTAGAAACTCAAGCTGTAAACACCGGTTTGGACTGGGATCCAGGTGAATATGTTGGTGAAAGGCGCGGTCGCTGTCTGGTCGGTCCAGCCGGCGCCGGACGGGATATTCAGCCCGAACAGCTCGGTGGTGTCGCCGATATCGGCCGCGACCTGTTCGGCAATAACCTGGAACTGAACCAGGTTGCTGACGGTCACTTCCACGTTTAGCTCAGAGGGGAAGAAGCGCAGGAAGGGCGGTTTGTTTTCGAACCCGGCGCCGTCCGAGTCGAAAAACAGCTCGATAAATTCATACTTGAACTGCTCGGCATCGGAATACTCGCTGATGACCAGACCCAGATAGCCCAGTCCCGAACCGCCCGAGCCGGGCGTGGCATTGGTCTGACCGACCTTTTGCCAACTGCTCTCCAGCGTAGCGTTGAGCGAGGCGTCGATGCGCTGGACCGAGTCGGATTTGGGATTCAGCGCCGTGGGCGTGGGGCCGTCCAGGATGGTGCTGAAATTGGCGGCGCGCAACGTATAGGTTTCGCTGCCGTTGATCAAGGGCATTTGATCCGAGCTGTTGATATAGGTGGTGCTCGCATCCAGGTCCACGTTCCAAAATGCTTCGAATTCCGCTCGCGAAGCGTTGTGCGCTACGATTACGTAGCTGCTGGGCGCTATGAGCGTGTCTTGCGGGAAGGTGTAGCTTCGATCAGATTCGGTCTGGATCAGGTAGTAGCCGCCGATATTCAAGGCACCGGACTGATCCGTGATCACGACGCTGTACAGCGCGGATGTAACCGGGCTGTTATCGCCGGGACCACTGAAACCGACCTGGATTTTATACGTGAATTCCGTGCCGTTGGTCAGCCCGGGCAGCAGGGTGGTGCGGTATATGTTGTCCACAATGGGGGTCAGGCCTGTCTGGTTGGTCATAGCTCCGCCGTTGAGTCCGTATAAAGCGCGCGGGGCCGTGATCGTGGCGGTCGCGTTGGGTTCCAGCACGCACTGGATTCTGAACATCTGGTTTGTATCTGGCTGTCGAGGATTGAGCGTGACGCCGCTGATTGTCATATCGGCGAAAAGGTTGGTGCCCAAAGTTTGGCCCTGATTGAAAGCGCCCGGGGTGTCGTCGACCGGGCCGGTCCAGATGAACGATTCGTAATTGGTACCCGAGCCGGTTAATTGCAGCGATTGACCGATTTCGCTGGGTTCCTCGCTGACCTTGATATCGTAAGATTCTACGCCCATGGCCGCGCCGTTTGTGGCCGTCATGGCGCCTTCGTAGCTGATGAAATCCAGCAGCCCATAAGATTGGTGTACCAGGGCAATGCCGTCAGGCGCGCCGTTCTGCAGTCCATTCGGAGGGTAGTGGACCTCGATCACGCCGAATCCAGGACCCAGGTCGGCGATAACGCCGGACAGGGTATTGGATGCGTAGATGTCCTGGTTCTTGCCATTGTAGAGCAGCAGGTAATACGCGCTCAATGCCGACCGCGCCGGCCAGCTCGATGAACTCGCCGACATCGGTTCCTTCATTGTCGTAATGCACTTCGTTGATCCAGGCATACCCCGCAGGGCGCCACCGCAATCGCGACATCGATCCGGCTGGTCGACATGTCGTCGCTGACGCTGAATTCGATCATGTTCGTGACGCCGGCATCGCTCAGCGCGGGTGTCCAGCAAAACCGACCCACGCGCGCGCT
>CAZOLK010000108.1:0-11925 GCA_964580325.1 uncultured Verrucomicrobiota bacterium
CGGCCATGTTGGCTCAGGCCAACGCATTGCCGGGCGGCGTCATGCAGTTGATCGGGTAATGTAGCCGGTTAGCGGCGCTTGCGGGGCGCGGCACTCGATGCCCGCCCCGCGGATGTGGCGGAACGTTCGATGAACGTGGAGAAAAACGATGCAGATATACAGTAATGCTCCGGCTTTTGCGGTATGGAAAGATTATGTCAGCAATATGGATTCCATGCGCAAGACGCTGGCCAAACTCTCTTCGGGAACGCAGATTCACGACGCTGGTTATGACCCGTCAGGTTTGGCCATCAGCGAACGCTTGCGCGCTCAGTATCGCAATACGGCGATGTCGGCGCACAACGTGGAAAATAAAATCAACTATTTACAAACTGCGGATGCTTGGCTGACGAAAGTGCATGACATCCTTGGCCGGATGGCCGAGTTGTCGGTGATGGCTAGCGATGGAACCAAGAGCCGGGTGGACCGCAACAACCTGCAACTTGAATTCAGACAGATGCAGAAAGAGATCCAGCGCATCACCAGCGGCGCCACCGCGGCTGGACGCTTTAACGGGCTTTACCTGTTTCGCGGATTCAGCGGTGTGCCTGCCAGCTCAACCGATGATGGTGATGGGCTGGATCTCGGTGCGGGACCTCAGGTGCGCATCCAGATCGGTCCGGACAGCGATCAAGTGCTGGTTGAAGACACGCTGAATCTGACGGCGACCAATTTCGTCGCCATTGGTTCATATAAAAGCTTTACCTACGGTTCGGTGAACATGACGGTGCTGGCATCGTTCCATCGCCAAGTGACCTGGGCCAGTCTGATCTGCGGTCAGCATCTCAGCGTCGCAAGTCAGTCGTTGGCGCAAGCGGCGGTGGATATGCTGAATATCGGCGTGGATTATATCAGCAATAAGCGCTCCGTGATCGGCGCGGAGATGAAACGGTTGGAACACACCCTGGTCGGGCTGCGCAACTATGAGGAAAACTTACGTTACACGGAAAGCCGCATTCGCGATACGGATGTGGCTCGGGAGTCGGCTGCTTTTGCCAGGTACCAGATCCTGACGCAATTGGGAACCGCGATGATGACGCAAGCCAACGCACTGCCCGGAGGAGTGGCCCAATTGGTGGGGTAACTGAAGATGAACAATCGTTTACAGTTATGCTCTTTCAACGAAACACATGGATACAGCCCATGAATGAGCATGAGGTGTTGGCGCTTTACACCGCTGTGCTGCTGCCCAACCTGCGATCCAGCGAGAGCTTCGCGTATCCGGTTGCCAAGCTGACCATCATCCCGCCTGCCTAACGTCAATCTATGTTAAATTCATAGAACCGACAGGACACATGAAGTAAACAAGAAGATCGGCAAAGGTCAGAAAGCACATGGTCGCGAGACCTACACACGGTCATAATACGATTCTGGTGACGGGCTGCTGGTTGAATCGGCCTTTTTTTCGGCGCAGTGTTGTCCAAAAATACAGCTTTGAGCGGCGAGGGCGCCGGACATGACCATCTTCGGTATTTGATGTTTGCAAAAGGTTTGCACGATCTTGTCGTATATAGTATTTTTTTCATCGTGTTACTTAATTAATTAAAAAGAGAGGATAAAACAATGCCTTATGTAATGTACCGTTTCGCAGGAAGTTATTTCACTTTTTTTGTGTTTCTGACCATGACGCTATATGGTCAGGCGCAAGTGACCTTGTATTGGGGCGGTGGCACTAGCGACATTACACCACCTCAAACGCCGGCAAGTGTGGACGGTACATGGAACGCCAGCCTGAAAAATTGGGCCGTGGACGCGGCCGGTAATGCATATACCAATTGGCAAGCCGGAGCTTTCGCTGACTTTGGCAGCTCCTCAGCCGATGTCGTGGTCACTTTGGAGGATGATCTGGAAATCAACGGCATGACCTGGACCAAGAGCGCCAACGGTAACTTGACGATCCAGAGCTCGGCTACCCGCACGCTGTCCTTGACCGGCCCCTCGCCCACGATCAATGTGATCGGAACCGGCGGCGGGAATATTTTGTTCAAAGAAATACGGTTTGGTGCCAATGTGCTGCTTGACGGCGCAGCCGAATTCACCAAAACCGGGCCGAGTACGCTCTATTTCATCGAGGACACCACCCACCCCGTGACCGCTACGGTCACGGTCGCTGAAGGTTGGATCAGGATCGATAAAGGACGGTTGCCCAATGTTGACGAGTTTTGCTTGATCAACGCTGGGTTGCGGTTGGATAATCCCGCGGTCGGCAACCAGGATCGCATCGCTGACAACGCCGTGATCCGGTTGATCGACGGGACCTTGGATTGCTCATTGTCGGCTGACCGGAGTGAAACTATCGGTACACTGGACATAGCGGACAGCATCGGCACCTTGTACAATATCATCAACGGCAATACCAATACGGCCTTGATCATGAACCAACTCAATCGCGGCAACCGTGGCGCTTTATATTTTGCAAGCGACCTGTCGTCCTATAACGGTAAAGTAACGGTCAATAGCGGCATCCCGGCCGGTGCAATGGACGTTTCGTTGTCATGGGCGGTGTATTCGCCGGTCGGAGCTGCGTCGCGCTTTGTACGCTACAGCAGCGCCAACGCTACATTTGAACCCACAGTGGACGTCGCCGCACCCCAGGATGCGTCTACCTGGGACAGCCAAAGCTATGACGAGACCACGGATCTCTATTATACCTGGGGACCCAACGACGGCTATCCCAGCCCTTTGACCGGCGCCCTGGACAACGACCTTGTCTTACGGACCTTTGCCAGCGGTCCCAGTAGCACAAGCGAGGGCGACAACACGCTGGATCTCGGCGGCCATACGTTGACGCTACGCGCCATGTCCATGTCTTCCACTGGTGGTTCGTCGACCCAGTTCACCGTACAAAACGGCACGATCAGCTCGCCGACCAACCAGTTGTTTCTTTTTGCCGCCAGATGGGCCTACTTCCAGGCACGCTTACATGGCGTCATGGATGTTGTCGTTTGCTCTAGGGAAGGGTTCCGTTTCGGTTCGATCACCACGGACAACACCTATACCGGCATTATGCATATCGTGGGCGATGGGCAAGTCACGGCCGCCGGATCAGGCCGACTGACTACCGGCGACCTGTTCCTGGGGCCCCAGGCCAAGTTGCAAACCGCGGATGGCGGAACGCTCGCGCCCACTGGCGTGGTTTATTTGAGCGAAGGCGCGATTTGGTCGTATCTTAACGGCGATACGGCATCGGAAACCGTAGGCGGTTTGGCAGGCCACGGGACTGTCGATCTGGCCTGGGGCAACAATACCCGCAACCTGGTTGTGGATATGGATGCGGACGGCGCGTTTGATGGCACCATCACCGGAACGTCAAACGCAAGCGATTCGCGCGTCGAAAAAGCCGGCGATGGCGTCTGGACCTTGAACGGCACCAACGATTACAACCATCAGACCCTGGTCAGCGGTGGTGTCCTGTTGGTTAACGGTTCCCACGCCAACGCGACCTCAGGACGCGGATACACCGTGCAAAACGGCGCCGCTTTGGGCGGTTCGGGCGCAATATCCCTGGCCAATGCCAACATGATCGTGGAATCCGGCGGCCGCTTGACACCGGGCAATGGCGGTACAGGCACGCTGAACCTGGACCTGGGCGGCGGCGCGCTGAACCTGAGCGCCATGAGCACGAACGCCATGTGTTTCGACCTGGGTTCCGTGACCACGAGCGACAAGATCTTGCTGAGCAATGGCTTGTTGAACATCGGCGACAGTGTGTTTGATATCGGTCAGTTTGCTTTCAGTATAGTGAGTGGTTTTGGGGGGCCGGCCACCTACACCTTGATAGAAACCGATCAATCCATCACCACCAGTCTTGGCGCCGATGTTACCGCCAAACTAAGCAACAACTACACCTTGACGCTCCGCTTGGCGGACAGCGATACGGACCTGGTCCTGGACGTGATCCCGCCCAAAGGCAGCGTTTTCACCATCTTTTAACGGTCTATGTTGAATTACAGGTCCTTACTTGATAAATCGAGATTATTTGCAAGAAAGAAGATTTATCTTAAGATATAGGTAATTTACTTTAAGATAAAGGTAGCTTTTGTCAACTCAAAAGCCATATAGAAGGTCGTGAACACGCAGGAATATGGACGTGCATTGGAGTTGGTTCACATTCTAATGGTGGACAACGAGAAGGATTTTGCCCTTCTCATGGCCAATGCTCTTGAAAACGAAGGTTGGTCTGTGACCGCCGCGTTTTCCGGCGCCGAAGCCCTGGCCCATATGAAAAAGGCGCCCGTGGATCTTCTGATTACGGACTTGCGGATGCCGGAAATGGACGGATTGACGTTAATGGAAAAAACACTGCGCGTCAGTCCGGATACAGCGGCAATCGTGATCACCGCCCATGGCGACCTGGATTTGGCGGTCAAGGCCATGAAGATGGGCGCCTACGATTTTTTGCGCAAGCCTGTTGATCTGATCGAGATGGAACTGGCCATCCAGTCGGCGGTCGATAAGCGCCGGATGCGCCTTGAGCTGGACCGCACGCATAAGGAGCTGAACCAATCTTACAAAGAACTAACCCGTCAAATCGCTGAACGCAAGCAAGTGGAGGAGGCCCATCGTGTGCTGGTCGAGCATGCCTTGTACGGTCTGCTGATCATTCAGCACGACCGGGTGGTTTTTGTCAATCAGGCCCTTTGCGATATTACGGGTTACGCCATGAAGACCTGGGCCGCTATCGATATCCAGGGGTTGATGACCATGGTGCATGCCGAGGACCGCGACGAGACAGCCCACCAGTTGAGCGGGTTTATGACTGCTGAAGTAAAGAGTCCGTTTTACATGCAGTGCCGTATCCTTTCCAAGCAGGGTGAAACGCGTTGGATCGAAATGGTGGCTGACTGCGTGGTCTATCACGACCAACCGGCCTGGCATGTCACCGTCATCGATAACACGCGCCGGATCGAAGCTGAATTGGCGCTGCAGTTGAGCGAGGAACGCCTGCGACAGATTGTCAACCTGATCCCTCACCCGGTTTACGCCGGTGATCGACAAGGCCGTGTGCGTATGCTCAATCGCGCTGCGGCCGAGTTCTGGGGTTATTCCGATGCGGATCTGAACAAGAATATCGTCGCGGGTTTGCCGGCAGCCATCGACCATCCGCTGCTGGCTAACGATGCGGACCTGATTGCGTGCATCAATCGGCAAGCCTTTGCCGAGATTGCCTGCAACGATGCGCGTGGCAGGGAACGAATCATGCAGGTCAGCAAAATCTCGTTGAACCTGACCGGCATAGAGGATCCCGTGGCCTTGAGCATGGCTGTAGATATTACGGAGTTAAAAAAAACACAGGCGGCTCTGAGCCGCGCGCGCGACGAACTGGAGCGTCGCGTTCAGGAGCGAACCGCCTTGCTGGCCCAGAGCGAGGATCGTTTGCGCAGCTTGATTGAAAGCTCGGGCGATAGCATCCTGCTCCAGGACCTGGACGGGTGCTACGTCTATTGCAGCGGCGCCGAAACCTATTCGCGCAGTTCCGTGGATTTGCTCGGTAAAACACCTTATGAGTGTTTCCCTGCGCTTGAAGCCGAATGCCTCATGTCCGACTTTTTCGAAGTCAAGCACAAGGGGCAGCGGTTGACCAGCGAGATATCGATCAAGGCAAACGACGAAATGTACTGGTTTTCCGATCATCGCTACCCGGTTAAGGACGCCAATGGCCAGATCTCGGCAGTGGCCACGATTTCGCGCAACATCACGAAACGTAAATTCGCGGATAAAAAAATGCGTGATTACCAGGAAAAGTTGCGCGCGTTGTCTTTGCAGTTGATCCTGATCGAAGAACGCGAGCGCCGTAACCTGGCCCGTGAGTTGCACGACAGCGTCGGCCAGAACCTGGCTGTCTGCCGTTTGAAACTGGACAACTTGATGCAGCAGGCACCGAGTGCGGACAAGGTTGGGCAGAACGATGACGACCTTGGCGCAATCGCCGGTTTAATCACCCAGATTATTCAGCAAACGCGCTCGCTGATTTACCAGTTGAGTCCCAAATCGTTGCACGAGCATGGTTTGACCGCGGCGATCGAAGACCTGGCAGAGGATTTCGAGCAGGATTACAGCATACGGATCCGTTTGCAAGGTCAACTGGACTACGAACACCTGGGCGAAAACAAGCGTGTGCTGTTGTATCGGGCTGTACGCGAATTGCTGTTCAATGTGGTCAAGCACGCCCATGCTAGCGAAGTCACGGTTCGCATGGGATGCAAAGCAGATTGGATCAAAATCAGTGTGCGTGACAACGGTGTCGGGTTGCGGGTTCATACCCTCGGCAAACATCGTCGTGGCTTCGGGCTGTTCGATATTCGCGACCGGCTTGAGTGTATCGGCGGTCGGCTTGAGATCGATTCCGCACCCGGCAAAGGCACCCTGGTCGTGCTGACCGCATCGTGCCGTGATTGAAAAATCAAACGCCTACATGCAGACGCAAAGCATTGTAAATCGGGAAGTGCCGGTTTTGATGATTGAAGTTGAGCAGTGCATTGACTGCCTGGCCCACGTCATACTCCACACGAATCAACTCGCAGGACATCTCTTCGCTGTCATAGATCACGTATGAAGGTCGTTTGTCGCGGTCGCGCGGTTGGCCCACGGCGCCGACATTGATGATGTATTTATCGCCATAACGCAACCCTACTTTGCCCTTGCGGAAAACCATCCTGTATTTTTGACGGGTCAGCACGCAGTTGTGCCCATCTCTTTCAATGATGTGCAGGGTCGTGCTCATGGGAATATGCATGGGGATATGCAAATGGCCGACGAACAGGATCGGCTTGCTCATTATATGGAAATTGTCTTCCACGACGTCGGTGTTGATAAGGTAGATTTCAAAATTTTCTGGGATCATGATATTGGAGTGGGCACAGTGAAACGAGTCGTTGGAATAGGTTAAAGGAAGGTTCTTCAAAAAAGTCTTTTCTTCATCGCTGAGCAGTTCGCGGGAAAGCAGGATGCTTTCGCGAGCGGTTGTTTTCACGATCCTGAGCGCATGATCGTTGGAGATGTAATCGTCGTGATTGCCCTTGATAATGTGATCGGTAAATTCGCGGATTAGTTCAAGGCACTCGTGGGGGTAACAACCGTAACCCACCATATCGCCCAAACAGACAACTTGATCGATTGCACTCGTTTTTCGTCGTTCATTTATATCATCGATTATGGCTTGCAAAGCGCCAAGGTTGCCATGAATGTCTGAAAATATAGCATATCTCATATATTCTTCCGCTACTCAAATTCGTAGCATGTATTAATGAGATGTAGCTCGGTGCATGTCAAGGGGAATTGTCAATATTTAGAAGTTGATGAGCTGCTAAGGGTTCACGGGAAAATAAGATGACATTTTGTGGAGTCAAGTTGCCCAGCCCAGCAAGGCGCAAAAACGCAGGAATATTGGAATATTTCGAGTTTTTGCAACGCCGCTGGATGGGATAGTTGGCCCTCAAAATGGCATGTTATTTTTCTGTGGACCTTTACTGTTTCCGCATCGGTCAGTTAGGAGTTTCAGCCTTGAAAATTACAAGCGCCTGTGGTCCAGGGTCATGATCGAGCGTCAGGGCGCCGCGGGTTGACGCCGCGCAGACAAGATTGAGGATATAGTCGGGAAAACGGGTTAGCCGGTCCACCAGCAGCAGGCCGCAGTGCACACAGGCCCGAATCCCAGTGGTGACATGTACCTTGCTGTCGCGAAAGGATTGCTCCGGGTCAATGACGCCAATGAGTTGGTCGCAGGTGATGTTGCGCGGTAGTTTTGCGAACACGGCTTGCTGAAATGTACCGGGCAAACGCTGATCCAGCTCGTGTTTGGCGAGACATACGGGGCAGAAATCGTCCGGTGCGGCAGGATCGCAGTGGTAGATGCAGCCGACAACCGTTTCGATTTCCGGCAGGATATCGGCAAGCGCATGGACGCTTTGCCGGCGCCTGTATCGCCGCACAGCAGTAAACCGGAAAGGGACGGATCGATCACATTGAGGAGCAACCCTTTTTTCACCAGGTCCTGTCCGACTATGGAACTGAACGGGTAATGGTCCGATATCGTTAGCATGCCGTCATTATTGCGGTCCGGGATGGGAAAGTCAAGGCGGGTGTCGTGTGTCGGGTCGCGTGTCGGGTTGCGCGTGTAATTCGCAATCCGCAATCAGGACTGTCCGACAGGTCCAACCTTCCCCAACCAAGCCTGAAAAAAGACTTTCCGCATTGCGTGCAGTTTGGTATTCATCGCTGGATCGCCAATAAAAAAGAGAGGAGAAAGCTTTCGGATGATGAGCAGGATCGAAGTAGGCTCTTTACATGCAGCCTTGAAGCAGCATTTCGGCTTTGATGGCTTTCGCACTGGCCAGGAACAGGCTGTACAAAGCTTGCTGGGTGGGCGCGATGTCATTCTGGTCATGCCCACCGGCTCAGGTAAGTCGTTGTGCTACCAGTTGCCGGCCATGATCCTGGATGGTGTGAGCATCGTGGTCTCGCCGTTGATCGCGCTGATGAAAGACCAGGTAGACGGCCTGAACGAGCGCGGCATAAACGCAACTTTTATCAATTCTTCCCTTTCCCTGCCTGAGCTGCGCGAGCGCTCCGACGGTTTGTACAACGGCCGCTATCGCCTGGTGTACGTGGCGCCGGAACGGTTTCGCAACCGGCGCTTCCAGGACCTTATGCAATCGTTGAACATCACCCTGCTGGCAATTGACGAGGCGCATTGCATTAGCCAATGGGGCCATGATTTCCGACCCGATTACCTGCGTCTGCGCTATGTCGTGGAACAATTGCCGCAGGCCCGTATCATGGCTCTGACCGCCACTGCCACGCCCGAGGTTTGCGCCGATATCGTGACCCAATTGGGCCTGGGTCAACACCGCCGTCAGGCACCGGATGTCCTGGTCTATGGTTTTGAACGGCCCAATTTGAAACTGGTGGTTCACCAGACCGGTGGTCATAAAGAAAAGATGCGCCATATCCGCCGCGTTTTGCGCGACTATCCATGCGGTATCGTGTATTGCGCCACCCGCAAGCAGACCGAAAAGGTCTATGAAATCCTGCGCGACGAAGGCGTTTCCTGCTGTTGCTATCACGGTGGCATGGAAGATGGGGAGCGCAAACGGATCCAGGACCGGTTCATGAACGGCGAGGACAATATGGTCGTGGCCACCAATGCATTCGGCATGGGCATTGATAAACCTGACGTGCGCTTCGTAATCCACTGGGACATTCCTGGCAGTCTCGAGGCCTATTACCAGGAGATCGGCCGCGCCGGTCGCGACGGTCGGGAATCGATCTGCGCATTGCTCTACAACTATGCTGACGTGCGTACCCAGGAGTTTTTCATTGAAGGCGCCAATCCCAGCCGCGGGGATTTTATGGCGGTCTGGAGTGCGGTTTGCCGCGATTGTCAATATGGTCCCGTGACCCGTTCCTCCGCCGATTGGGCCGAACATGCGCCTGGCGTGCGCAATGATATGGCGGTCCGCACCATCCTGGCCAACCTCGAGCGTGCCGGCTTGATCACCCGCAAAATGGAGCCGGGCAACCGTCGCTGCTATACCGTGACCCTGGTTCCGGACGCGGACCTGTCGGCATTGGAATCTCAATTGAGCTACTCGGAAAAGAAGCGCCAGCGCGACGAACTGAAGCTGCAGACCATGATTCGCTATGTGCGTCACGTGGGGTGCCGACACGCCTATATTCTCAAGTATTTCGGCGAAAATAAACACGCCGCGGACTGCCGTGCCTGCGACCACTGCCTGCGCGCCGTCGACGATAAAGCGCACGAACCGACCGAAGACGAATGGATCGTGATCCAGAAGATCCTGAGCTGCATTGCGCGCATGAAAGGTCGTTACGGCCGTAAAGCCGTTATCGATGTGCTGATCGGTTCGCGACGCGCCAGCGTCGTGGATCGCGGTCTGGATCGGCTTTCAACCTTTGGCCTGTTGAAAAAGGAAGGCGAGGCTTACGTGCGCCAGGTCTTGAACGAGCTGATCCGCGATGGCTCCGCTAGGATCGCGGAAGGTGAATACCCGCTGGTCGAATTGACCGCGCGCGGCAGCCAGGTGATCTGGCGCAAGGTCCCACTCAAGCTGATCTTGCCGGAATCGCCTGCCGCAGCCAGGGCTCAGGCCGGCGGCAACGGCGCTTCAGCGAATAAAACGGCCGAACAACCTAAACAAGGCTTGACGGATGATTTTCCCGAATACGATCATGACATCTATGATGCATTGAAAGCGTGGCGCCTGGAACGGGCACGCGGCGAGAAAGTTAGGGCCTACCAGATTTTCGCGGATCGAACCCTGCGCGGGATTGCCGCGGTTCGGCCGCAAACACTGGCTGAACTGGAGGCAATCAAAGGCGTCGGGCAGGTCAAGATACAACGCTACGGCGACGCCGTCTTGCAGATCGTGGATAAACAACGGACTTGAAGCCGGGATAATCGGATATGGCGGATATGGCGGAACATGATCAGGACGCGGCCTATCGGCTTGACCATGAACGCATGGTTGAGAAGTTGCGCGCCAGTTACAGGATCGCGGACGAACGCGTGTTGGCGGCCATGACCGCTGTGTGCCGGCACCGTTTCATTCCCAAACCGTATCGTGGCCTGTTCGCGCCTTATGGTGACCATCCCGGCCCGATCGGTTATGAGCAAACCATTTCTCAGCCGTATATCGTGGCCTATATGACCGACAAGCTGGGCTTGCGGGAGGGGGAGAAAGTGCTTGAAATCGGCACCGGCTCAGGCTACCAGACTGCGGTGCTGGCAGCCATGGGCGTCAAGGTTTTCAGCATTGAAATCGTCCCGGCTCTGGTCGATCACCTCAAGACCGTACTCGTGGCGGAAGGTTATGCCGACAAGGTGGAGATCAAACTCGGCGACGGCTACGCGGGGTGGCCCGAACATGCCCCGTTCGATGCGGTCATCGTCACTTGCGCTCCCGAAAACATTCCCGAAGCCCTGGTGAGTCAATTGCGCGAGGGCGGACGCATGATTCTGCCCGTGGGCAGCTACCAGCAGCGCTTGATCTATTTACGTAAAGAACAGGGCCGCATCAACAAGATCGACGACATCGCGGTCCGCTTCGTGCCCATGGTCCATGGCGCTTAGAGTGCTGGGCTGGGCAACTTGACTCCACAAAATGTCATGTTATTTTCCCATGAACCCTTAGCGGGTGTCAGGCCAGCACCACATAAAACAGGATGCTGACCACATGGCTCAGGCTGCCAGCCATGACGAACAGGTGCCAGACCATGTGCATGTAAGGCTTTTTCGACTGGATATAGAAAACGATGCCGATCGTATAACATAGGCCGCCGATAATCAGCCAGAGCAAGCCGGCAAAAGGCAGGCTCTGTTTCAGCGGTAGGAACAGACCGAGCGATAGCCAGCCCAGTAAAAGGTAACTCAGGTTGGAGAGCAGCTTGAAACGGTGGATACAGAAGACTTGGAACAAGATGCCAAGCAAGGCCAGCGACCAGACCAGGCCGAAATAGGTCCAACCCAGGGTCCCACGCAGCGTTACGAGTAAATAAGGAGTATAGGTTCCAGCAATCAGCAGATAGATGCAACTGTGGTCGAGGATATTGAGCACATACTTGGCCTTGGGCGACTGGATGCTGTGATAGAGCGTAGAGGTCAGGTACAGTATCACGAGGCTGGCGCCGAACACCGAGCAACTCACTACGCACCAGACGTCATTGTACAGCGCGGAAAAAACCACCATCACCGTCAGGCAGGCGATGCTCACTGAAAAACCAATGCCGTGCGTCACGGAATTGGCGATTTCGTCGCCTAAATAATACTTGGCTATTATTTGATTTTGCATGGATGTGTTCATACAACAAAGATGTTGTCATGGCAACCTTCAAACGATACAATTCTTGAATGCAAAACTCACGTAT
>CAZOLK010000108.1:11935-16637 GCA_964580325.1 uncultured Verrucomicrobiota bacterium
TGAGAAAACTTGCTTTCTTTTTGTTGTGTTGTCCTTTGCTGCATGCTGCTGGGCAAAGCGAAACCGTCGTTAAACTGGGTCATAATTTTCCCATGAGCGGCCCCTATGCCGCGGAGGGTGAGAATCAGCGTTGTGCGGCCCTCATCGCGGTGGAGGAAATCAATGCCATGGGCGGGATTCTGGGCCGGCGCATCGAACTGGTCGAACGCGATTCGCGGTCGCGGGCCGGCGTCTCGGTCAGCAATGTCACCGAAATGATCGATCACGAAGGGGTGCGCATGGTGTTTGGCGGTGTATCCAGCGGAGTGGCGGTCGCGGCTGGGCATGTTTGCCAACGCAAAGGCGTGCTCTTTTTCCCTTCCCTGACTGCTTCTCGCGATACCACGGGTATTCAGGGACACCGCCATACGTTCCGCGAATTTATCGACACCTGGATGATCAGCCAGGCGTTGGCCTATCACCTGAAAGAACACTTTCCCGACGAAACCTATGCCTTCGTTACCGCGGACTATACGTTTGGCCATACGCTGGAAAGCGATATGCGCACCTGCACCGGTCTCCAGGACAAGGAAAAGCATCCAAGTCGGCTGATCCCGTTTCCCGACGCGACCATCGAGGATTTCCGCACCGCCTTGCGCGAAGTGACCGTGGTTGAGCCGGGCGTTTTGCTGCTCAATTTATTCGGCAAGCAGGTCAGCCAGGCCATTGCCGTGACCCGTGAGTTGGGCCTGCACAAAGATATCCAGATCGTGGTGCCGTTGATCTCGCTGACTGTTGCCCGGGATGTGGGCGCCGAGGATATGGCCGGCGTCATGGGCGCATCGCCCTGGTGTTGGAAAGTGCCTTATGTTTTCGATTTCTGGCGCGGCCAGGTTTTTGTCGAAGAATTTGCCAGGCGCTACAAACGCTATCCCTGCAGCGCCAGCGCGGCAGCCTATACCATCCTGTACGAATACAAGGCGGCAGTGGAACGGGCCGAAACGTTCGATGCACCGGCTGTCATCCACGCGATCGAGGACTACCGTTACGCGTTCAAGGTGATTGGTGCGATGCAAGGCCATGAATATCAAATGCTTAAAGACGCACAGGTCTGGCGCCGTTTCGATCACCAATCGCTTCAGACAGTGTACGTGCTGCAATGCAAACCTGCCGAAGAGGTGCGCAAGGACAAGTTCGCCTCTGATTTTTTCGAAGTGGTTGGTTCGCTGGGTCCGGAAAAATCCGCCATCAGCTATGAGGTCTGGCGCAAACAGCGTGAAGCAGCCGGCAAACCATTGACCCTGGAGCCGTTACCCGGCGACAAACCATTTATGGCACCCTATGGCCAGGAGTAGAATTGGATTGAGGAATATTCGGATTGCGGATTTTCGCCACTCGCCACCTGCCGCTTTCTTTCCATCCTTCACGCCATCGTGGCCAGCATCTTGCTGGTCTCTTCATAGTTCAGTGGTTGGCTATTCCTCGATCATGGCATTGGCCGGTTATTGCCTGCTTTATAAGAAGCTGCAGCTCTCCAGTTATGGGCTGTGCCCGTGTGTTTCGCTGGAGGGCTTTGAGCATCTCGATCAAGCGCCGACCGATCTGCCCCGCACCCAGAATCGCGACTGTTTCGCTGGTAACGAATTGCGGATAAAGCTTGAAGATTTCCGCCAGCTTCTCGTGGTGGCCTTTGGTGTATACATCTTTATAATGCGTGGAATTGCAGAAAAGAGCCGTACGGGTCATGGCTGTTCAGTCGGCACCGGTTGCTCAGGGGGGTTGTCCGCTTTTTCGTCCTTTTTGACGGCGGTAACACTTTTCAGGAGCTTGTCCATGGCGTCCATGCGCTTCTGCTGTTCTACCCTGAGCTGGTTCAGCGATTCAGCCAGCTCTTTCAAACAAGCATCCAGGTTCTTGCGGTCCCGTTCCTGGGCTGTGCTGTTGCTGCCCAGCTCCTGCTGCAGTTTTTCTATCTTGACGGCGATTTGCGCCAGTTGTTCCTGTATGGCCGTAGACGGTTTGGCTATGGCTTTGATTTCCGTCTTGACGTTACTCGTAATGTCTTTTTGCAACGATTCGATGTTCTTGGCGATCAGGCCGATGCCATCGTTGATACTGGTGCTGAATGCGTTCACTTCCTTATCCATTTTATCCAAGCTCGCTTGCAGCGGGACAGCCGATTCCTTCAACGCTTGCGCGTGCGTCTGTCGGGCTTCCGCGGTCAGGGACTGCATGGCATGCAGTTTATTGGTCAGGATGGTTTGGGTCAGAAGAAGTGATGTGTTGTTCTGCTCGATGCGCAAAAGCTTGTCACGCATCACGTTGATGACTTCGTCCTTGTATTCCAAAGCTGCGCCTTGACGGTTGGAAAGGCCTTGGAGATTGGTATACATGCTTTTCTGACCGGCGATCAGGCACCAGATCAAAAAACCGAACGCCAAGATCAACAGCATGATGAACTGGTTGTGGCGCATGTACAAACGGATTTGCGAAATGGTATAATCCAGCCGTTTGGTTTCTTTTTTGTGCAACGTGATCAGTGTTTTGAGGTAGGTCAAAGCACGATTGGAATCCTCGGGCGTATCGATTTTCTCCGCGATCTCCGGCAGGATTTCCGCAGTGATCGGGCTGATGCCCTCGGTACTGACAGAACCCGCATCGTATCTATTCGCATCATTTTTTGCGTTTTCGTCAGCAGAGGAATCTTTTTTTATGTCCTTTTCCTCATTCTTATCGCTCATACCATCACTCCTAAACGCGTCAATCCAAACCAAGCGCCGGTTGATTCAACTTACCCTTACTATCCATACAACCCAATAACATTATTAAATATCATACATCAAAAAAAAAAAATCACGAGTGTGAATGCAATAAAAAAACATGATTGCTCAAAAATCCATCCGGGTCAAGCACGGATGAATGACGAATGACGAATGACTAAATACCCGATGGGAAGAACGCCAAAGCATCCTTTCTCGCATCCCCCGATTTTTCAACCTTTCGGTTGACGTCTGGCTAGAACACAATAGAATACCATTTCTTTTTCAAACCCGGAGATTCTAAATGAAAAAAAGTATGATGTTTGTATTTACAGGGATCGTTCTGTACGCTGGTGCGTTGTGGGCGATCGGGGCTGTGGAAAAAAAGGCATGGATTCATGCCTATAATGAAAAACAATTTCATTTCAGCTACCAGATCGCCAGGCAGGATGACGGTTGGGCCGTTCGCTGGCATTTGGATAATTGCCAGAACAAGTATGCCCATGTGGCTTACCAAGTTGTTGTGATTGACGATCAACATAAAACCTCCCAGATCGTGCGGATGGAGCATACTGTTCCACCAGGTTCGATCTGGATCAGTACCAACCAGCCCCTGGTGGTCAAGCAAGAACCGGAAGCGGTGCGCTTTGAACATATTATGATTTCCTTTGGCAAACCTGTCGCGCCGAAACTTACCGAAGAGGAACAGCAACGAAAGCTGCGCGATCCGATCAGGTAAAGGCAGACCTGTCCGTCAGGATTCGTCCACTCACGCCATGGATAATGCATTGTGGCTCATAACTGCGGTCGCACTGTTGGCTTCTTTTTCGCACGATCGCGCTAAAACGGTCCGTGCGCTCAAGACTGCGGCTAAACGGATGCTGAAAATCGCGCCGCTTTTTCTTACTGTTATGGCGCTTTACGCCCTGGTGGTCACTTTTTTTTCGCAATCGGTCATCAGTCGGGTGATCGGCGCGGAAAGCGGTTGGTCAGGCATGCTGTCGGCTTTGATCATTGGCTCTGTCGCGCTCATGCCTGGATTTGTGGCATTTCCTTTATGTGCGCTGCTGCGTGAGCAGGGCGCGCCATTTTTCATCCTCGCCGCTTTCAGCATGGCCTTGATGAATGTGGGCATTTTGACCTTTCCGCTGGAACAAAAGTTTCTCGGCTGGCGGGTTGCACTGATCCGCAATCTCATCGGTTTGCTGGTGGCGCTGCTCTGCGGTCTGATCATGGGGCTGGCTTTTGGAGAGTTTGTCCAATGATGATCAAGCGGCTCAAGCGCTGGTGGCAATATCTGTTCATGGTCTGTTTCGTTGTTTTTGTGGGCATCTCGCTGATCGTTGGCAGCGCAAAGGGCGTGCAGGCAGGCCAAGCCTTTGTCAAGGTCATTGTCTCCATGTTGCGGATGCTGCCCTTTGCGTTTATCCTGATTGCTTTGATCGAGGTTTGGCTCGATCGCGAAACCGTGATTCGGCACCTGGGCACGGAATCGGGCATGCGCGGCTATCTCTGGGCCATAGCCCTGGGCGGCATGACCATTGGCGGTGTATTCGTGGCGTTTCCGCTGGCCTATACGCTTTTTCGCAAAGGCGCCTCGCTGCGCGTGATTTTCTGCTTCCTCGGTTTCGCGGGCGTATGCCGCATACCGATGACCATATTCGAAATATCCTACCTGGGTTTGCCCTTTACCCTGATCCGTCTCGCCTGCGGCATCGGCATGCTCATGTTGGCCGGTATTCTCCTTGGCGGTTGGCTCGAAAAACAGGGGTACGAGATCCGCGAACCTTAGGGTTCACGGGAAAATAAGATGCCATTTTGTGGAGTCAAGGCGCAAAAACGCGGGAATATTGGAATATTTCGAGTTTTTGCAACGCCGTTGGATGGGATGGTTGGCCCTCAAATGACATGTTATTTTTCTGTGGGTCCTTGGGCGTGCGCAAAAATAACTTCACCATTGAGGG
>CAZOLK010000109.1:0-542 GCA_964580325.1 uncultured Verrucomicrobiota bacterium
TGGCGCCGGCGCCGAAGTGGCGCGGCGCGCTCCACCACATGCGATGGCCCACCCGGGAAAACAGGGCCAGATCCGCTTCGATATCCGCCTGCTTGCGCCAGGACCCGTTGACCTCGCTGAGCGCATAGTTGACGTCCTTGACCACGATGCAAAGTTCGTTGAGCCCGGGTTTGACGCCCGGCGTCAGGTCGCACTGCCAGGCCGTACACATAGTCTTTGACCAGCCGCAATGCACGCCGTTGACGAACACGCTGACCACCATGCTGAATCGCTGCGCATCGAGGTAGAAACCGTTGTCCGCCATGTCTTCGGGCACGTCGAACCGGGTGCGCAGGATATAGCGGTGGGCACGATCCATCCAGGGCATCTGTTCATCGCGATCACCGGGTTGACGCAGCCCGTACCAGGGCAACCGGCACAAGTCGGGCAAAGTCTCGTCGCCTTTCAGCCGCATGGCCGGATCCAACGCCCGCGGATCCCATGGCGCGATCTCCCACAGCCCGTCCAGCACAGTGACCGTGCGCTCCAGCGGCGGCGCCGAC
>CAZOLK010000109.1:552-16386 GCA_964580325.1 uncultured Verrucomicrobiota bacterium
GACCGCGAGTACGACGGCCTGCTGTCGGGCGTCGGCGAGATGGTGCACCCCTACCAGCGGCGGCGCCGACGCGACTTTTACCATCCGGGCAGCGGCCGCTTTAGCGGTCTGGTCTCCATAAACGGCATCCGGTTTGTGGCGGTAGTTGGGGATAAATCCATCCGCCTCGCGTCCCACATACGCACAATCCAACAGGGCCAGCGCCTGATCCTGGCCGGACGCGGGCAGGAAACGGATGCCCAAGGTATGCGCGCCCGGCTTCAAATCGACCTTGCCCAGCGCAAGCCAGCCGAGTACTTCGCGTACATGGCCCTGGTTTTTTGACACGCACTGGACATTAACCGTGAATTGCTCCGGAGCGACCATTTGCCATTCATCCTGATCCACACGCCAGGAAAACGGCGCCCGCCAGAACTCGTAGCCGATGCGTGCCCAAACCTGTTGAACGCCGCCCGTCGCAACATCAAAGGCGTATTCGACAGTCACGCCCCGAGCGGGGAGTGTGTCAGCTTTCAACTGCAACAGATCGCCGCCGGAACAAAGGTTGGTCTGTCCCCGCCAACCCACAGACAAGCCGTCAGGCAGGCGCAAGGGCGTTTCACCTTCGATCCAGCAATAGGGTGCAGCCATAACGGAGAGCGCCACCATGCGCAATCCGAGTAAACCGGCTATGGACCTTGTTACAAGCTTCTTCATACATCCTCCAGCATTGAGTTCCTGTTCGGACAAAAAAACAAGGAATGGCGATTTCAACCGTAAAAAGCAAGCCTATTCGACATGGCCCTTTAGGGCGGGAGCAGTTGCAGGCTGTCCGGCGGGGCATCGACCTGTACGTCATGAGCGAGCCAGCCCGCGGGCAGGCTGATGGCGCCTTTGCCCAGATGAATGCGGATGGGCGGTGGCGGATAGATCGGTTTCGTCACCCGGATATCGCCGTGTTCGACATGAAGGTACAGCACACAGTTGGTCAGGTTGGGGCAGGAAACTTCCAACCGGGCATGGTATTCCATGTAAAATCCGCGCCGATCCAGGATAAAATCGACACGCCGCGCCTGTTCGTCGGCGGTCAGCTTCCATTCGATGCGGTTGCCGAACCAGCCAAAGCCTTGCGCCTCGCCTTCGACCACAAACGATTCGGTTTTGCCAAAGACCAGATCGATGTCTCCGTGAGAGCAACGGACATGGATCTGTTCTGGCGGATTGGGGCGATTGAGAAAAGGCCGGGTGCCGCGCAGGATATGCTGGTCCGTAGGCGTGGCAAGCAAAGCGCCCAGCGTAATCGCGCAGAACAATGCGCCAACCCGGGCCATGCCCCAACAATAGGCGCGCCATGAACGTATGCAGCCGGGTGCCAGTGGATAGTCCTCGCGCCAGGGGATATTCAAGACTACATAATAGAGCAGGCCGTTGACCAAGAAAACCAGTATACCGGACCAAACCACGTCCGAAGTGAAATGCGATCCAGCCATGATCCGACCATAACCGATGACCGTACCGCTCAGCAACGCCAGAAGCAGGCAGAGCCAACTCAGACGACGCTGCCGGCGACGGAATATGAAATAGAAGACGCTCAGATAATATCCCACGGAACTGTGGCCGCAGGGAAACGATTTTTTGTTGTCATGCGCCGCCCCCTTATGCAAAGCCTTGCGAAATTCAGCGCGACCGCCGAATTCACGAACGTGGAGCGGTCGCGGTCGGCCCCAATGCTCCTTGAGCACGGCATTGACCACCAAGCCCGGACCCAGGGCCAAAGCCAGCAGAATGTAATAGCCGTGATCGCGAAAACTGCGCAGGCGCGAATGGAAATAGCCGGCCACGATCACGATGACCGCACCCAGGGCAACCAGGATCAACGGTGCGGCGACAAAACGATAGATCCAGTTCCATGGCGGCGATTCGTTCAGAAAAAACGGCCAGTGACGCCATCCATAATAAAATAAGCGTGTGATAGCCAGGTCCAGATTAGTCCATTCAAACAGCGGAATGCAAAGCAGCATCGCCAGCAGGACGCCGGCCAGATCCGGAAGCCACCAGCGCCAGTAACGGCCAATCCGGCGAAGCGCGTTAACGGACGAGACGGACGTGCGTATGTGTGTTGCTTCGTGCATCGTGAATTCCACGCCTAGTCCTCGATAGCCTCAATACATGCTGGGTCGTTATTTCTCGGGCTGTTGACATACGTCGAGACTTTGCGGCAGTTCATCCGGTTCGCGGGAAAAGGGCGCAGCAGTTCCTTCAATGCATCGGCCGGTCGGCCGGGATCGAGCCAGGCGTCGTGCTGATCCGGCGCCAGGATGACCGGCATGCGGTGATGCACCGCTTTGACCGTGTCGTTGGCATCCGTAGTGATGATGGTGTAGGTGTGCAGTTTTTCACTTTCAGGCGTGCCCCAGGTTTCCCATAACCCGGCAAACGCGAACATCGGCTGTTCCTTGAGTTGGAACAGAAAGGGCTGCCGACCTTTGGCCGGCTTGGTCCATTCGAAGAAACCGCTGGCCGCCACCAGGCAGCGCCGTTTAACAAACGCCTGGCGGAAACTGGGCTTTTCAGCCGCAGTCTCGCCGCGCGCATTGATCAGTTTATGGCCTATGGTAGAATCTTTGGCCCAGAACGGCACCAATCCCCACTTCATTCGCACCGCGGCACGTTCTCCCTCATGGACCACCACAACCGGCGCCTGCTGCCCCGGCGCCACATTAAAATTGGGCTGGATCGTCACCTGGTCCAGCTTGCACTTGAAAATCACCGCGATCACACGACCGTCATCAGTCTGGGTATAGCGTCCACACATAATGCAGCCAGTATACAACCAGTGCCGTGGTTTGTCACGTGGATTCCGGACCGATACACACCCGACACCCGACACGCTCCCCCCGCACACTCGACACCTGCCACCTGACTTGTATAGTTCAGCACCCATCTCACGGCCGCACTGGTGTATGTCCTGGCCAGGGGCCGCAACCTGGTTTCCCGCCTGGGCCCTCGACGAGGATCGGGACAAAGCTCAGGACGAAGCGGATACACTCGACAAAGATGGGAGCCGAAGAGGCCCTTACAAAATCAGGACTGTTCACTTTTGCGAAACTCGCGTGGCGGAAGACCCATTCGGGCTGTGAACTGGCGGGTGAAGTAATTGCTATCATTGAATCCGCAGCTCAACGCCACGTCCACAATGCGATCCTCTCCCTGACGCAGCTTTTCAGCAGCCTTGTGCAGCCGAACATGGAGCAGGTAATCCACCGGCGAACGGTCGGTCACGGCGCGGAAATGGCGCACAAATGCGCTTTTCGACATGTGCGCCAGGTCAGCCAGCCGTGCCAGCGACAGGTCCGTATCCGCATAACAGCGATCCATGTGGTCCAGCACCCGGCTCATGCGTACCAGCGACACAGCGCCCGGGTGACGCGATGCGGCATAGCAGCGCGAGAGGTAAACCAGCAATTGGACAAACAAAGCCTGGGCCATGGGACGACAGCCTGGTTGGCGCCGATCCAGTTCACCATGCAGCGTGGCGATCAATTCGGCAGCACAAACCCGTTGCACGCGGTCCAGACGCAATCGGTGCTGAAACCCGTGCAGCTTGCGATAGCGCGGCTCCAGTTCGAACAGGGCATAGTAACCCGCAATATCGCGCAAATCACGAACCGGCAGCGCGAGCGGCTCGGGTTCGTACAGAATATTGACCAGGTTCAATTCTTGCACCTCGCGATAAGCGTGTTCCATGGTGCCGCGAATCAGGTAGACGTCGCCGGTACGGATCGCGTAGGATTCCTCGTCCATCACATGCCGGCCGCTGCCGCCGTAAATCAGGATCAATTCGTGAAAGGTGTGTCCATGAAGCTGTATCGTTCCATCGATGCGCGGATGATACGCAACCACCAAAGGCAGCAAAGCGTCCTGGAAAAAAGCCAGCCGGGACAGTTTTTTACGCATAATGGGTCGATAATGCTAATAAAAAAGCCGATAATCAAGGTTTTTCTGCATCATGATGCTATGCTGCATAAAAACATAGCGAAAGGACACCATCATGTTGCCACGCGAGAGAGTGATCACCGTTATCGAACACGGCGTTCCTGACCGGATGCCGATCTATGCCTGGGTCAGGGCCAACCTGAGCGAACCGATCACGGAGCGCTTCGGTTCAGTGGAAGCGTTCGAGGATCATTACGAATTCGACTTTGCTCACCTGTTTGGCGGACCGTGGTGCCACAACCGCGACTTGAAAGAAGTGCGCGAGGAATTGGGCGGCGATATCGAACCCGCGGACCTGCTGGACGTGCCCCTGCACGATCCCAACGACATGGACGATTATGCTGGATTGAAAGACCAGATCCGGCATCACAAAGAAGAGCGCGGTCGTTTTGTCTACTGCCAGACGCCGGGTCTGTTCGAGGCCCATAACGGTGCGTTCGGCATTGAAAACCACCTGGCCTACCTGCTGCTGCACGAGGATGATCTGCACGAGGTATACCGGCGCCAGGCCCAATGGAACAAGGCCTTTGCCATGAACTGCCTCGATCTGGGCGTGGACATGGTGCACGTTTCCGACGACTGGGGCGCGCAGCACGGCCTGATGTTCAGTCCCGAAATCTGGTGGAAGCTGATCTATCCCTACCACAAAATCACGACCGATGCGGTCAAGGCGCGTGGCGCCTACCTGAGCCTGCACAGCGACGGCAACGTGATGGATGTGCTCGATGGAATCATTGAACTGGGTTATGACGTATTGCACCCGTTCCAGGAGTCGGCGGGCATGGACCTGAAACTGTTTCACGACAAATACCGCGACAAATTCACGGTCATGGGCGGATTGGATGTGCAGGACACCATCGGCTTTGGCAAAATTGACCGGCTGAAAAGCGAGATCGAGCGGGTCATGACCTTGTTCGCCGACGGAGGCCTGCTCTACTGCACAACCCACTTTATCCAGAACCACTGCGGCATGGAGGAACTGATCCTGGCCTGCGACATGATCCGCGACCTGGCCGGCAAGGTGCGCACGCCGGCCAGATGCTACTAGAGATATCGATAAGAATAAGATTTGGTTACAGCTCTTTTGCGCCGCGAATACCATGGGTTACAGCCCATGGGTAGTGGCCCCATCTTCGTCTCGATCCTCGTCATCTCCCATCTGCGACCGCGCAACAGGCTATTTCGTTTCGACGAGGATCGGGACGAAGATGTTACACTTGACAAAGATGCCGGAACCCCATTGCGAGCAACATTTCTTCCTGTTTGACTATCGCATGCCCAGCGCCTGTTCCAGGATGGTGCGCGCTTCGGGTACATCGGCTGCAACCGGGTTGAATTCCGTGATCGCTTTCATATAGGTGAAGGTTTCACGGGCCAGCTTGTCGATCATGTCCGCGTTCGGATTCTTGGTTTTCAGACGATCTTCAAACGCGAAGCGGTCGAAGAAATGGTCATAGGCGGACACCACATCGTCGTTGCCCGGCTCAAGCAGGTTGGCGATGGTGCGATGCTTTTCGGGAAGCGCTGTCGCGTTCAGTTTCAGCACTTCGCGATAGATGGTATGCAGCGCATCGCCATGGGCGATATCGTGATAGTGGCCGCCGATCACATGGGCGATCACATGTCCCAACGAAACTACGGCATGGCAGATGGCAATGCCGGAATAGGTGTCGGCCAGGGCCATGCCCGTGCGCGCATCCAGGTTGCCGCCATCCGCCATACAGCATGGTAAATACTCGACCGTCAAGGCGATCGCTTTTTCCGCATACAGGTCGCTCATAGGGCTTGCGGCCGTGGAGGTCAGCGCCTCAACCGCGTGAGCAAACACATCGAAGCCGGTCAACAGGGTCATGGCTGGCGGTACGGTCAGCATGAGTTCCGGATCCACCAGCGCGATTTTGGGCAGGATACGGGGCGAGCCCATGCCTGGTTTCTGGTTGGTCGCGGGATTGGTAATGACCGAAAAACAGGTGCAGTGACTGCCGGTTCCGGACGTGGTCGGGACCGCGATCACGGGCAGGGTTTGTTCGCCGATCTCCTTTTCGCCCATGGCATAGTCCCAGATCGGGCCGTCATGAGTGGCTGCCACGGCAATGCCCTTGGCTGTATCCATGGATGAACCGCCCCCCAAGCCGATTACACAACAAGACTGTTTTTCGCGCACAATGCCCGCGCCCTCGTCAATCGATTCCGTGGTGGGGTTGGGGATGACCTTGTCATAGATCTCCGCGGTCACGCCTGACGCGGCCAGATTTTTGCACACCCGCGATGCCAGGCCGCTTTTGCTGAAATACGGATCGCAGACCAGCAGGACCCGCTCGCCAAACGGCTTGGCCAAATCACCGATCTCATCCAACGCCCCGCATCCGAAAACAACATTCACCGGCATACTGAAACTGAATTCCGCCATAATATTTCTCCTTATGCTAAATGTGTGATGACATTCTGCATAAAGAACAGGAGGTGTCAAGGGTATTTTTCACTGTTTTGTGAAAAAGATGGCCTGGCTTTGGATTCTGATCAGCAGATGGCCTGTAGTGCCAGCATGACGTATCGCCGGCTGTCGGTCAGCGGACGCAGGGTCGGGCATCCCAAAGGGTCGGCGTCAGTCCCCGCGCCTACCGGTGACCTTATGCCTTATCGGACATCCTTGACGAGTTCACGCAGCTTATGTATAATGCATCACGAATTAACACATTCCAGCGAGGAAGAAAGCATGAAAGCAGTCACAGCGTTAGTGTTCACGGTCTTGATCATCTTTATCATGGTCAGGTTATCGCAGAACCGGTCATCCGGTTCCCATCAAACCTCAGAGCATGTCATTGAACTCACCGATGCCAATTTTAACACCATTGTCCAGGCTGAAGGTGTAATTTTAGTCGATTTCTGGGCGCCCTGGTGCGGTCCATGCCGGGCGCAGGGGCCTATCATCGATCACATTGCCGACGATTTCGTTGAAAAAGCCAAAGTTGGCAAGCTCAATGTCGACCACAACCGCAAAACAGCACAACACTTCAACATCCGCAGTATACCCACCTTGATTGTATTCAAGGATGGCAAAGAGCATAAGAAATTCATTGGCGGTACGCCCAAGGAAGAATTGACGGACGCGATAAACGCGGCACTGTAGCAAAAAAACCAAATGAAGAGTATGATCATGAAGCAGTGGCTATGCGTAGGTCTGTCGGTCATGACCGTATGGCTGGTTGTGTGCAACCAGGGCGCGGCACAAGAGTGGACTGTCAAAGCCCTGGGTCGTGAAGAAGGCCAAGTCGACTATCAACAGCAAATTTTGCTGGAATAACTATACCTATTCCAACAGATGCTGGCCATGCCAAACTCGACACCACGCAGATATACACTCAGTTAAGCAATAAGAAAGCTGAAAGAGATCCACACGGAAAACCCACCGGGAGCGCTCCCAACTCGTCCGGAAATACTCCCAACTTGTCCATCCTGCCAAAAACCATTGAACAGCCCCAATCCGCATCGGGGCAAATCACCTACGCCCCCAGAAGCCATCGGGAAAAACTACGGGAACCGGACTGGATCGTGGACTTGGCCGATGACTGGGCGCGCTGGCACTACTGCGGCAACTGGTGGACCGCGGATGGCAGGCCGTAAGCAATACGGGCAGGCACTGGTTGACCGATACGGATCAGTTGACAACAGCCTGTTTTCAAGACCTGGTGGGTGCGCGCGCGTTTGTCATGGACCATGTCCAGGGCCACTATTCGCACCGCGTATGGGTCAGCGCATACGAACCGACCCTGCGGCGGATCCAGTTTCATCGTGATGTAAACCACGAGAGCCTGGACGGCATCGGCCACCGGACCAAATATTATCTTGAAAACGATACGGACTTCATGGACCAGCCCGGCGAATGGGTTTTCAGCATGAACAGCGGCGCGGCCGTGCTCTACCTGCTGACCGGAAACGGCGGGACCTACGGCATTGACTTGGCTCCGTCCAGCCTGGACCGAGTAGAGATAGCCAAGCGTTTTATCGGCTTCAACCTGAGCGGGCGATCCGGTATAACGCTGGACGGTCTGGTCTTGCACTACATTCAGAAAGATGAACAGGAGTTCTACGGGAACGGGAACCAGGGTGCCGTGGTCGTCATTAACGACGATGCGGCAAGCTCCTCCAACCTGGTCCTGCGCAATCTCGAGATCATCCATGACTGTATGGGCTTCTGGCTGACCCAGGACACGGATCAGGGCCGGCGCATCGAGCACACAACCGTGGATGAATGCTACATCCACGATATGGACCAGACCGGGTTCTACCTGTCCCAGTAGCCGCGCTGGCAGCCCCCGGACAACGCCTACACGCTGCTGGTCAGCAACCGTTTCGAGCGGATCGGATTCCGTCCGCTGATCGATCTGGGCCTCGGTCTGACCATGGCCAACGGCACGGACTTGCTGGTTATGCGGCACAACTATGTCGGGTTCATGGCCCACAACGGTTTGCAGATTCAGAACTGCAATCCGGGCGCGGCGGCCTCCAATGTGCTGCTCAAAAGTAACCTGTCGCGCCATAACTACGGCTGCAGCTATGCCACGGAGCAGTATGAACGCGAGCATAATTATTTCTGGATCCCGGAATCGCGCAAGGGTATGCGCGGCATCGGCTATATGTGGATTTCGCGACCGGGTTCTGTTTCTACCGCAATATCGAGGTCGAAAACGGCAGCGTGGGCATCATGGTCAACCGCGATTTCAACGACGCGGCCAACGCAGTCTATAACAATGTGCTGACGCGTGCGGCCATGGGCGTGGAATTCGGCGGCCCCACCAGCTCGTGCGCCCAAACCGGGCTCTATATATCAAAAATAACATCTTTCTCCACAACATCCGCCTGAACATCCTCTTTGCCGACGAGGCCAATACCATAGTGCGGGTTGATAACACGGCCATAGACACCATTCCCTTTTTACTTTTTTATTTTATAGATTACCGCTTCGCCACGGTCACGATTCCATCGCCAGTTCCCGTTCCAGATAGTGTTCGTTTTTGACGCTTTCCCATTTCCAGGGTCGGCAATCAATCTGTTTTTTTCAGAAAGTGGTCGTGTTCTTTCGCGTGTTGCCATGCCAGCAACACCAAGTTCTTTTCTTGACTCCGCCGCCTGCTTCATTATGCTGAAGCGTAATATGAAACAAAGGAGGGAAGTATGGGTTTATATGATCGCGATTACATGCGCAGCAAAACAGAGACTGTGATGCGGACCAGTCCCGAGGATGGCCGTATTGTGTTGGTTATAATAAGCATCGCGGTGGTGATCGGTTTGTTTGCGTTCTTCAAACCTCGGCAACCTGCACCCTACAGGATGCGACCGGCACCGCAAAAACCACTCTTTTCGTTATCGCAGGAGCTGGGGCCTTTTCACACGGCATCGGGCATGCTGATCGTAACCGATGCCGGTGAAAACAGGGAAACCGCGGTGCAGGGCAATAGCTATGTTTCCGCACAGCCGGGAGAATGGTCGGCCATGGCCATACTCACCACGTTCAGCCCGCACAATCGGCAGATCTGCACAGAACTGCACGCCTATCACCTGACGGTCGAGAACCGGGACACCCTGATCTGGAACCGTGGACACATCTATGTCGACGATATCACCGGCATGGCCGGCTTTTTCGACATCATGCATTTCAGGGACGCCACGATCGTGCCGTCAAACTTGGTCTGGTCAGCGGGCAAACCGGCTTATCCGCATGCCCTCTGGTACTCGTTCTGCCTGGAGATGATCGCCAATAAACCTGCGGGCACCGTGATACCGCATGGCGTCGTGGTCCATGCTGGCTTCCGTAAAGGCGGCCGACTCTATACCGTCAACAATGCCGATAACAAAGCCGTTGCGCTAAAACTTGTATTCAGCCAAAAAAGTGAAATGGAATGAACAGGAAAGGAATATGTCGAGTAATGAACAGTCCGGCAGGTGCAAGTGCGTCCATTCGTCAAGCCGTGGATCAACGGGCTTGACGAATGGCGGATTGCGGATTCAAGGAGATCCATACACCTTCGGAAACCAGCACTCGTGACACATCATCCTGTGCGAGGTCCCAATCGGTACTCGCCGAAATGATCGCATTCACCAGGTTGTCACCATGGGGCAATGTCGTGCCGTTCCAGTGCCTGATCGAGACCGGTCCGTACACGCCTTGATCGTACAGGTGCTTTTGCGCCTAGCGTGAGTAGCAATCCTGGCGGGGTCCGTATCCAGCCCTGGACAACAAAGCAGTCGTTGATTCGTAGTTCGGCCAACAGAGCAAAATCTTCACACCCCAGCGCCACGACTATGCCTCTGCGAATACCGGACCGCTCCAGAAGGTTGGCAACTGGCCGTCAGCCCGATCAGCCTGATCAGACGAATCAGACTGGTCAGGCGGATGCTTTTTGGGGCATGTTTGATCATTGGCCAAACTCCACCAGGTAGTACATGGTCTTTGTCTGCGCGCCGTCCGCAACAAACCGCACGCCATCACCGGTTTTCTTTACAGGCAACGGCTGAGTGCCAGCCGACTTGCAGCCGTCGTGCTTATCCGCCTTGATCGTCATGATCGTGCCGTCTTTGGCCGTAAGCCGCATTTCCTGCATCTGATCGCCCTGTCTGCTCATGTCCACGAGCATCGTAAAAGCGATCTCCTTTCCGTCAGCCTGGAGCACGACGCCTTTGCCGTTGACAAAAAAATCGGTGCTGGACACGACCACGGTCGTGCCGACCGCCTTGACATCCTTGTCAGCCGTGGTGCGGGTCGTGAGCGCCAGTTGGTCGGGCGCGGGTTGGGACGCTTCATAGCTGAAGTCAAACGCGACCCCTTGATGTCGACTTTTTCAACCATGACCCGTTTGCCCCCTTTGGATACCGGCATCACAGAGAACCGCGCGCCGGACCAGCCCGGACCGAGCATACGCGTTTCTATGGTGGAGAGCTGCACGCCGTCGCGCCAGATCTGGTAATCGTTGTAGCCCGTGGCCACCGCCGTATAGCCATCGGCGTGGGTCCACGCAGCGACAAACATGGAAGCCGCAAGCAAGCCTGACAAGCAAACGGAACGGTTGGTATGATGCATGACGAGTCCTTTCTTTATGATGTTTTCTTTTTCAACGCTTTGGCGTACGTTTTCTGCAATTCATTGAATCGCGCAACCATGGCTTTTTTCTTATCCGGCTGCGCCTTGCCCATGTCGTTCTGTTCACAACGGTCGGTGGAGAGATCATACAAAGCCCAGTCGTCCTTCACTCTATTGGCCGAACTGATTTTAAGATCGCCGATGTGCAGGGTGCGGCCATTATGCTGGAAGAACAGTTCGTCGTGGAACGACTTACCAACCGCTCCCGCGATACAGGCTGCGCACCACCCGCGCCATCACTTCCACCATTTTCAAACTCATCACACGATTCCAGCTTACTAAACCATAATACAGCGGATCAATGGGTCGTGAGGCTTTACGAAATGTTGAACGAGTAAGCTTGCATCAACATGGAATTCTCGGTCACTTGAGCATGTGTAGAAAAGCGATTTCCTGCGCGCAATCTTCGGGAGAGAGCAGGTCAAGGTCTTCCCCAAGGTTGCGCAGCAGGAGCAGGTCCTGTACTAACTGATCGGATGTACTTTCATGACGGGATTCCGAGCTGACGGTGGTGACGGCAGGTTCCTGGTTCCAGGTAGGGAGGAGCGTCCAGATCGACCATGCCGTCAGTATGAACAGCGCGGCCGCGGCATGCCGCCACCACGCTTTTGCGTGGTTTGTCCTATGGCCAGGCGTCGTGAGCGCGACGCGCTGACGGGCGTGAATTCTTCCCCAAACTTCCTCGTTGAAATGCTCCAGCTCTTCATCCATGTCCAGTTCCTGTTCCATGATTTCAAGCAACCACAACTCCTCGCCGCACGCTTCACAACATTCCGCATGGTTGCGTAGCTCCTCTTCCTGTTGCGCCGGCAGTTCGCCGTTGGCCAGTGCTTCGATCATGGCAGCGTAGCGCGGATGGCAGGCGTGCATATCCTTATCCTTCATAAAACGGTCTCCGCGTCCTTGTACATAGCCATTTTCTGACGCAACACGCCTCGGACTTTTTCCCGGGCGCGCGTCAGGTGCGACTTGACCGTCCCAGGCGCGCATGCCGTACATTCGGCGATTTCCTGAATGGATAATCCCCGTTGGTGCCGCATGACAAACACTTTACGCTGCATCGCACTGAGCTGATCCAGCGCCTGCCGCACCGTATCGCTTGTTTCACGTCCCGCAAGCTGCTCAAAAGCGGTTGGCTGTCGCTTATCCGCTGTGTTTTGCTGTATGTGTTCGATCATGTCCCACTCCTCGGAACCAGGGGCCAAGCGCGAGAAAGGAATGACCCATGCCCGTGCCGCGCGACGCTGATGATCGCGGCAGACGTTGATCAGAATGCGGTAGAACCAGGTGAAAAAACGACATGAGCCATCAAAGGAATCCATGGCAAAATAGGTTTTGACAAAAGCTTCCTGGGCCAATTCGCGCGCATCCACGGGATTATTTACCATGCCATAGGCTACAGCCACGGCCCGCGAACGATGCATGGTCATCAATGCCTCGAACGCCGTGTCATCGCCCTGGCGCAACCGGGCCAGCAGGTGTGCTTCCCGTGTGTTGTCACGGTTCGCTTCATCCATCCGGTTCGTTCTCCGTTGTCACAGGATTCTGGTCTTTTTTCCCGCGCGTTGCCCGCAATTGATTGAAACGCTGCAACATGGCCTGGCGCCGGCGTATGCGGTTCGGCGTATTTTCAATAAAATGCTCGAGCATGCCGCGGTGTGGCGAACTCAGCTTCGTCCATACCTGGGGATCGTCTTTTTTGATCTTCTGGATATACGTTCGTATCTGTTGAAAGCGCACCCATATGCGCCTTCTGAATTCCTTTGGATCGTCCTGGCGCAATTGGACCATTTCCTTGCGCACTGTTGAGTGAACCTGGGCCATGACCCGACGGTACTCCTCGGGATCTTCCTTGCGCAGGCGCTGCAGTTGTTCGTCCACACGCGCTTTGCGCGATTCCACGATTTGCCGATATGTATCCGGCTGTTGCACGCGAAGGAATTCCAGCCACTGCACAGTATTGGTCGCTGGAGTGGAGGACGCATGATGAAAAACGCCCGTTTCCAGCGCCATGCTGTTGAAAAGATGTAAACTGCCCAACAACAGGCCTATGCCCGCAATCCACCATCGTTTTAACTGCATGATCTTCATATTTTATGTAACGCCGCGGTTTTAGGAAAGGATTACATCAAACAGCATGAATGTACATGCCAATTAATTAGATATGAGTCAACAGAAAAATAACATGCCATTTTGATGGCCAACTATCCCATCCAGCAGCGTTGCAAAAACTCGAAATATTCCAATATTATTGCGTTTTTGCGCCTTGCTGGGGCTGGGCAACTTGACTCCACAAAATGTCATGTTATTTTCCCGTGGGTCCTAACATTTGTCGGACGTCGCTTTTGGATCCCGGGCCAGAATTATTCAGCCGTTCGTCTTATTGCCATCCAGGATACGCGCTGGGATTGCCCGGCGTCCATTGAGGCGGTACGCGGCAGGTGCGCTAGACCTTGGCCTTGTTCAACCCTGCATTCCCAGACCGTTTCACCACTGACCGGCACCTCAAAGATGCGACCTGCCAGACCTTCACTGATTAAGGTGTTGCCATTGGGCAACCGTTGCGCTGAACTGATCAGGCTGGAAAAAAATGTTCCCGGTCTTCATAGGCCCAGACGATGTTCAGCGTGATGGGTTGCGGATCGTGCAGCGTTACGGTTTGCGCCACCAAGCCAGACGCCATTGCTACTAGCGCAACACAACATGAATACAGAATCGTTTTTTTTGTGCATCATCGTCTTGTCTCCTTTTGTTTGACCACATGAGCATCAACTATGAAACGCGGCGGATTGGATTACCTGAACAGCATTTTTTTCACGAATAAAAAAAACAATAAACATCGTAAACCAAATACACATGACGAACGTTTAAACTATGAACAGCAATCAGTGAATATGTTGCAGAATAAACAAAAAAGAAAGAAGGATCCATGAAGATAGAACATATTGTAAAGAAGAACATGCTGACTTGGGCAACGGCAGCGGGGGCGACCGCCGCGCTGATGCAATCCGGCTGGGGGCAGTCCCTGGAAGAGATCGCACGCGCCAGTGTGAACGAGTACGGGTATTATGTCGAGTCGGACATTACCATGTCCGCGAGCCTGGTCAACAAGCCATATGTGTATGGCGTGCCGGATGACGATTTCGAATTCACGGCGGTGTATGCGGGCGCCGTGCTCTCACCCGGCGAAGCCAACGGGTTCGACATTTTCAACGCTGTCGATCCCGGCGACGTACTGCCGGGAACCGGGCTGGTAACCAGTTTCGACAACGGTTCCATGTGGGACCGCATTACACGGAATACGACCCGAAGCGGACGGTTTATTCTGGGCAACCATAACAAGCCTTATTATCTCGGAACTCGCACAGGCAATGTGGATAACGATTTTGCCTATATCATTCATCTCGTCGCGCCGGAGACCAGTGAGATTGTCCTGCACGGCCGGGCTTCGGATTATCAATTCGTGCCGGTCACTCAGGTGACGGGACCGTCTGGGACGGCGATCTTTTATGACAAGGGAAGTTCGTTCGACATGATCGGGTTCATACTTGACGAGACCGAGCCGGCGTCCCTCCCGTCGGATTTATTTCACTATACCGATATTACGCCGGCGCCTTTCTCGACACCGGCCGTGCCGCAGGGCATCGATCAGTTCGGCGGCCCTAATGCCAACCTGATCACCGGCGTGAAACTGGACGATCAAGACAATATCTATGCGATCGGCGTCACACGCGAGGATTTACCCGGCGCCGTGGGAGAGGGCAAGCTGTTCGCCGTCTCATACAACAGCTCTGGTCAAAGACGCTGGCTCCGGCAGTTCGGTTGCGATGAAACAATCGCGAACCAGGACTACGCGTTTGACATGGACATCAAGAACGGGGCTATCTATATCGCGGGCCGGTATTATTATTCCGACAATCGTCAGAAAGACGCCTTTATCATCAAACTTGATCCCGCGACAGGCGTCGTGCTGGACGACGTTTCCTTTGACGGGCCGAATGTGCAGTTTGCGGGTTCCGTGACCGCGGATGACGATCCGAACGGTTATGTCTATATCGCCGGCATCTGGGCGGAATGGGGACGGCCCGATCCGTTCATGCTCAAAGTGCCCAAGAACAATCTCGGCCAGCAGACGTTGTTGACTACCGAAATATCGTCAGCCATGGGCGGCATGAGCGAGTTGTGGGGCGGTATGGTGTACGATCACGGTACAGTATATGTGACCGGTTGGACCCTCGGGAGCGCGGGCGGCGGTTCAAGGGCGCGCGGTCGCGATGCCTGGGTGGCGGCCGTGGATGCCGCAACGTTGAATGTGAAGTGGATCGCCCAATGGGGTGCGGTGGACCAGGACTGGGCCTGGGACGTGGATGTGGACGTACAGGGTTTTGTATATGCGGTGGGGCATACCTACGGGAAAATTGATGCCTCGACGGTTCATCACGGAGGAAACGATGGATTCCTGGTCAAGTTGAATCCGGCCAACGGCGATATCCTCTGGGTGAAGCAAATCGGAACCTCCTATTCCGATTCAGCACGCAGCATCTGCGTCGCGGGTAACTCAATATACGTCAGCGGCCACACATACGGCGATCTCGTCGGTCAGAACCGCGGTTTTTCCGACGCCTGGGCGGCGCGGTTCGGGCTGGACGGGACATTGCTCAACCAAATTCAAATCGGCACGGATCACGAGGATCGCTCATTCATTGCCGCCAACGCCAACC
>CAZOLK010000110.1:0-16363 GCA_964580325.1 uncultured Verrucomicrobiota bacterium
CGTCTGATTCGTTCCGTGTGGCGTTCGGCCACGGTCAGCCCGCCCCACGTCTGGGGCGGGCGTTTTTGGGTGGAACCGATACCCGAGTTGAGGTATCTTGGGTATACCTCATTTCGTCTTTTGTTAAAATATCGTGAACAGAGTCGGGGTACGCGAATGATTGTCTTCCCTGTCCTATAAGCTGTACCCAGTTTTCTTGTATAAGTCCCGCTGCAACGGGAGGCATGAGGTTTTTAAGCCACGCGAGGGCGGCAGTAGCAACCGGCTCCGGGCGAATAGTTTTTGAAAGTTCACGACCGATGTTTTGAAAACGGACAATTCCCTCAAGCGGATGTTCCGGGGGAGCAGATGCACCGGCAACAGTGTTATCAAAAGGACGGTTCATATAGGGCTCTAATCGGGGATATCCGATTGAGTAGTTAAAAACCGGCATGTTTCCGAGTGTAACAAGTTCTTTGGCGAATTGAAGCGGTTCAGTGAGATCTATTTCCAAAGCGCCTTCTTCTACTTTTGTTCCCCACCCGTAAGGGTAGGGCGATGGTTCGTACATGGTGAGCCTGGCGGTAACGAAGGTATTGTCCGGCATTATCTCTTTTGCCCGGTGTGTGCATCCTCGTATAAAACGGGTGCGGTTTTCATATGTTCCCCCGTACTTTCCGGGTCTGGTGTGAGCGCAAAGCATCTCTCCGGTAATATAGCCATGTACTGCCTTCATCTCTATGCCGTCAAACACTACTTTCGCGGCTAACGAGGCGGTGTTTTACTGAAAGAAATAGAGGATTATTCCTATTAATAGCGGAGCCGTAACGCAGGAAAGGATGGTGCTTATTACAAGAGTCGCCGAAACCATTTCTTCATCAGCACCCATTTTCGAACTTATAATGCACGCCGTCACGGAAAGTGGCATGCCCATAAGAAGGAGAGACGGTCCGACAGCCTGAAGTGGCGCGTCTTTGAAAAAATTCAAGGCAATAAGGAAACTAAAAAAAGGTGTAATAATGAGTTTTGCCGTTGAATTAAGAAGGAGAACTTCTTTTTCTCCTTTAATACGTTTTAAGTTGATGGCACCGCCCACAACCAAAAGCGCAAGTGGCATTCCGACAGCCTTAAGAAAGCCGGCAGTTTTAAGGAAAATATCGAGGAGTCCTGAAAAAAAGATGTAATGCCTTGGTAATATTTTAAGGTTACCCTGATGAATAAGAAATGAAAAAAGTACACCAAGAATTACCGCCTGAATGATGGGGTTTTTCATTACCGGAATGAGCCGTTTTATCAGGGAGCCGTTTTTGCTTTCTGATTTGGCAGTTAAGAGAAGTGTTCCGAGGCCAATTAGAAACGGTAAGCTAAGGGCATTCATCATGGCAGCGTAATTGAGAGCATTACTGCCGAAAGCCTGCTCGACAAGGGGAAATCCGAGATATACGGTATTCCCCCAGAATGCTGAGAGGGCAAGAATTGGCAATTTGTTTGGTGGCATTTTTATTTGTTTACCCAGTATAAAGAAAAGTATTCCGGAGAATATAATTACCGGGATAGTGGTCCAGAAAACGACAGGGTGGAATATTTCTCTCAAGTTAGAAGAGGAAATGCCTAAAAAAACCATAAGCGGCAAACTAAAATAGAACACAAATTTATTAAGGAAGGCGTGGGCGCTTTCAGACATAAACCGACTACGGCGCAGGATGTAGCCGAGCCACATGACTGCAAAAACCGGAATACACGTAAGGAGAACTTTGATAATTATTTCGTTCACGTTCATAGTATATTATAGCATGTTTGTTTCGCATTGTAAAATTATTTATAAATATGAAGTATGCTCACATTTTTTAAACATATCGACCGGACGTCTGGGGTATGTAGTTACACTCTGGTAGCCGGCAATGCTCCATGTACTTTTTTTTGCGTGCAGATTTCAACCGGCGCATTCATGAGTCATGGTCGTGTTTTGTTTGGGCGCGCTGATACAACCGAACCGGGTAGCAGCATCACCATGGCAGAGCAGCCCAGGACCAAGGAGAAGAAGTGTAAGCGCTTATACCGTATGGGGGTAACACATTTTTCATTAGAATAATGTTCCCAGTGAAATGTAAGCCCGGGACGCGCCGCCATCGGCAATCCCATAGCCTAAAAAGGCTGGTCCCAGCGCGGTGTCAGCACCAAGCGCAATCGCCGTTCCTATCCGGGCATCCCTCGGATCCAGGTTTTCCCCCTTATCCCAGACCAAGCCAGCCTCGATCCGGGTCAGGACATAGATTCCTTCGCCCAGCGATGGCGGCAGCATACCTAAACGGTAGCGATAGCCGAGGGAGCCCAAGGCGGAGTGATCGCCTCTCATTTGACCGTCAGCCAGACCGGTTAGCGAGAATGCGCCGCCCATCTGGAATTCGGCGTAATCCGGCAGGTCATTGTTAAAACCGGTGCTGCCGGAAGCCAGCGCGATCGCGGTATGATCGTCTATGGAACCATACCACCTTCCATCCAACGTCAATTGTTCAAACGGATCGTTTGCGCCCAAACTCCCAGGGACGAAGTCTCCAATTACCGCAAGGTAATGCCCGTTACGGGCGAACACGACATCGTCCAGGCGATCGAGGATCACTTGTCCCCTGAATCCCCCCACATCATCGTTGATTTCGGGCAGGTCCGTCGCGCCGGTGTCGACGCTGGCGTCAATGTTGTACCAGCGCGGTCCCAGACGCAACTCGGCGTGCGAGCCGAACTGCAGGCCGGCGTCAAGCCCTACTTCGATGCTTTCTACCGCATAATCCGCGATGCGCTCATTGCCCCTGTACTCGCCGTGTTCTTCATTGCGATACTCGAAACGTGGCGCCAGAAAGGTGAAGCCTTCATAATCCAGCGGCTGGTACCACTCGACAAACAGGCCGCGGTCCGTGCCGATCTCCAGATCCAGCGCCAACTCACCGCCCAGCCGGTTAATCGACAACCGGCTCACATTGAGTAGCGAATGCCACGACGAGTTGCCCGATAAATCGCTTTCCAGGCGAAGCCCAAAGCGCAGGTAGTTCGGGCCCCACGGCTTTTCCTGGCACGACACCGCCAGTTCGTGTTGCTCGCCGCGAGGAATGAGCCGATAGGTGACGGCCTGGAAATCGCCGAACCCGTAGACCGCGGCCAGGTCAGATTCCAACGTGTCCCAAGCGAACGTGTCGCCGGGTTGTATCTGAATGCGTGCGCGGATCCGGCGTTCATCGACAAGCTGGTTGCCCTGCACCGTAATGGACGATAAAGTAAGGGTCTGTTTGCGGCGTGCGCGTTGCTTTTGCAGAAAAACCTGGTAGACCTCGGCTGGGACCGCATAACGGGCCAGACGCTTCTTTAATACCGCAGCCGCTGCTTCGCCCTTGGCAATGATCGGGGCGACCTTGTGGAACGTGGCAGCAGTGAATCCGGTCAGGTCCGGCTCGATGGCCACGTCCGCCGAAGCCACCTGTTCACGTTGCGATGGGCGACGAACGATCAGAAAGGTTTGCCCGACAATCTCGTTCAGGGTTTCCAGTTTCATCTCTTCCGGCGCCTTGTCGCCCGAAGCGCCGACATCCACGGCAATGATCACGTCAACATCCATCGCGCGCACCACGTCTACGGGAATATTGTTGACCACGCCGCCATCCACCAGCAACCGACCGTCCAACTCGACCGGGGTGAATACGCCGGGTACGGCCATGCTGGCCCGCATGGCCGTGGCCAAATTACCCTGATCGAGCACCACGACCTCACCTGTTCGCAGGTCCGTGGCCACCGCACGGTAGGGTATGTTCAACTTATCGAAATCATCGATGCCGATGGCGTTCAAGGTCAGCATCTGCATCACGTTGTTGAATTTCTGGCCAGCGGCGAATCCGCTGGGCATGGTCAACCGGGCACCGCGCAATCCCAGTTCGATGTCCATCAAATAACGGGCATCGTCGCGCTTGCGCCGAAAATGGAGTTGCTTGCGCGGTGTGCTGTCTTTGAGGATGTCCCACCAATCGACCTGGCTCATGAAATCTTCGATCTCATCGGGGGACATGCCGGAAGCGTACAAACCGCCGACAATAGATCCCATACTGGTGCCCACAATGCAGTCCACGGGCACACGCTGTTGTTCGAGTACGCGCAACACGCCCACATGGGCGAAACCCAGGGCGCCGCCGCCGCCGAGTGCAATACCGATGCGTGGGCGTTGACCATCGGCCTTGGCCTTTTTCGCACCAGGCGTTTCCGCAGCGACAACCATGGATCGCGAACCCATGAAAAAAGCGAGCAGGGCCAGCCCCAAAAAAAAGTGGCGCAGATTATACTTCACAACTAAAGTCCAATAAAAAAAACTGTCCATTGAACAACTGATCAATCAGTACAGTTGAGCCTGTATAAACCAGGAGGTCAAGGCATTCTCCTGGTTTTTCAAGGTCTGTTTCAAGACATTGGCGATGATCAGGCAACTGCCCTTGGGTCCAACGCGGATTTCAGCTTCCGTAGTGGGTTGACCTTTCTGGAATTTCAACTGCAGCTTTGTACTGGTATGATGAATATCCAGCATAATCCAGCCGTCCGGTGTTTCGGATTCCAACACCTTGGTTTTAGGCGGGAACTTGATCTCGTACTTGTCGTTCTTGTATTCTTCCCAGTCCGTTGTCTGCGCCAAAGCCGAGATAACGCTGCCGCAAAAAAGGAGCGTCAACCAAAAAGCAACCTTTCTCATCTTTTTCACCTTCCGGATTATCATGCTAAACAAACCCACTTTGGGCAGGTTCTCATTCGTGTCCGCAAACGTCAAGCTAAGTCAACCATTCAATCCTGAATGATCGGTTTATTTATTTAAGCAGCAAGAACGTGGCGGCCAGCCGGAAGCCCCAGCCATCCGCTGCATTGTCCGGAGCATTAGCCAGGTAGGGCACGCTGGCCATAAGACTCCCCGGCCACTTGCCCATGGTCACGGTCATGGATACCACCATTTTTTTGTGCCCTTTAAGCTTTGGATCACCTGTTGGCGGCTGTTCTCCAGCTCGCTGCCATAAGAAACACTGCTTTTTTCCGACTCTGTTCCCTGCGCCCTCCTCCCTATTCCCTCCCCCTGCTCCCTCCCCACCTCATCCCTGATGGAACTGGTGATAGCAGCGGTAGCGGGTCGGTGCGACGCCCATTTCCTTGTGGAACTTGCGCGAAAAATAGAGCGGGTCACTGAACTGCACGCGCTGCGCCACTTCGGCAATGGTCAGGCTGGTTTCGACCAGCAAGCGACAGGACTCGCGCAGACGCAAACGCATCAGATACCGCGCCGGTGAAATTCCGACATAGCGGGTCCAGTAGCGTCGGAACGACGTGCCGGACAACCCGCGCTCACTTGCCAGACGCTGAAAATCGACAGCCTCGAGACAATGTTTGCGCACGTATTGCCTTATCGCGCGAATGGCTTCTTCGTGCACGTTTGCGGCCGGCGCCTGGGCCGCAGCCAGCAGGCTCTCCATGACCAGCGCCAGGCACACCTGGTCAATGCGATCCGCCAATCCCGTATCCGGCGTATCGCGCAGAAGCTGCTCCAGTTCCGCCACCTTCTGGATCAGCCGTCCGAACTGTCGAATCGGCCAGACCGGCCGGTCCGGGTCGGCCAGGTGCGCCGCGTGTATACGTTCCAGGTGTTCGGGCCGATACATGATGAACAGCTCCTCCCAGAAGGTCCACGGCTCCACCGGTCCATATTCCAAGTAAACCTGTGGCCACTGGGTGATGACGCAGGGCGCAACCACCTCCCATTCACGACCGTCTTTGCGGTACCGGCCGCCGCCGCGCAGGATAAACGAGTAGTTGAACGTATTGAACTCGTTATGCACCCAGGACGTTTTCGCGCTCATGTAACCTATGCCCAGAACCTTGGGCAAGAGGTCGAATTGACGCGGCATTTGAGCCAGATGTCTGTGTGAAAAATCCATATATCTCCATTCTAATGCCAAAACAAACCATAACAAGCCTAATTTTTGGTCAAAATTTCTATACAAATGAAAGCCCCGTCCATTGCATTCCCGATGGCGTGTGGTAGGGTAGCAACATCGTTTGATTGATTGATTGAGAAGGAGAACCATCATGGCATATTTCAAGAAGGCCGGCGACATCAAGGTCGGCGTGATCGGGTACGGCGGCGCGTTCAACATGGGACGCGAGCATTTAGGAATGATGAGCAAGGCCGGCATGACGCCCCTCGCTGTTGCAGAAATCGACCCTGAACGGCTCGAAGTGGCCAAAGACGATTATGCCGATATCGAGACCTATACGTCTGTCAACGACATGCTCGACAACTCCGCCGTCGACCTGGTCGCGATCATCACGCCGCACAATACCCATGCCGAACTGGCGCTTCAATGCCTGCGTGCCGGTCGCCACGTGGTGTGCGAAAAACCACTGGCCATCACCACAGCCGAGTGCGACGTCATCCTGCAAGCCTCGTGCGAAAACAACGCCGTGGCCTCGACTTTCCACAACCGGCACTGGGACGGGTGTATTCTGCAGGCTGTTAAGACCATCCGCGAACAAGGGCTGATCGGCGAGGTCTACCGGATCGACGCGCACATGGGCGGCTACGGGAAACCACGCGATTGGTGGCGCTCGAGCAAGACGATTTCCGGCGGCATCATGTACGATTGGGGCGTGCACCTGCTCGAGTACAGCCTACAGATCATGGACGGCGAACTGACCGAAGTCTGCGGTTTTGCCAAAAACGGTTTCTGGGCCGATCAACTGCCCTGGAAAGAGGACAGCAACGAGGACGAAGGTTTTGCCGTGGCCCGTTTCGACAACGGCAAGTGGATCACGCTCAAAATGAGTTCGCTGGAGTGCAATCCCAAACAGGGTTCCGTGGAATTCTACGGCGTCAAAGGCTGTTACATCATGAGCGGCAAGGATTATGAAAGCCGCTACGTTGACGAAAATGGCGACATGGTCACCCACAAAGCGAGCAATCCCGAAGGCGAACAATGGCGCTATTACCAGAACGTGGCCGATCACCTGGTCAAGGACGAACCGCTGGTCATCACCACGGAATGGGCGCGACGGCCGATTCAGATCCTGGACATGGCCAACCGCAGCGCCCGGCAAGGCCATAGCCTGCGCGTGTCCGACGACTGAAACCCAACCCATTTGTGTCAAACAGCAGCAACAGAGCAACTGGAGGCGGGACGAAATGAGACGACCCGCCTCCAACAAACAGGCTCGCATCGACCTGCCGAAAATATCCTGCGCACGTCCTAACGTGCCTTTGTTTTACCACGCAGAGACAAAGCGCGATCATTGCGCGTGATGCGCGGGCCGTTTTCCAGGTTGAGCACGCCGCGGGGGCAGACCGTTGAACACATGCCGCAGCCTACGCAGGAGGCGCGTACCACATCCTGGCCGCGCTGCGCGTACCATTTCACGTCAATGCCCATCTCGCAGTACTTCGAGCAATTGCCGCAGGAAATGCACTGCGCGCCGTTGGTGGTGATGCGGAAGCGCGAATAAAAACGCTGGATCAAACCCAAAATCGCGGCCTGGGGACAGCCAAAACGGCACCAGACCCTGGTCCCCATCAGCGGATAAAACCCAACCCCGATCACACCGGCCCAGAGCGAAACAATGGTGAACTTGTAAAACCTGGTCATCCAGGTTGTCCACCTGCCGAAAAGGTTGCCGCCCGCCAACCAGTTAATCCACAGGGCCAGAGTCAGGCCGAGGATCAGCACCAGTACGCCATGGATCGACCAGCGCTCGATGCGCCAGGCCACGAGCCGTTTGTTCGAGAGATGCCGCCACTCATCGCCGAACGTATTGGCCAGCCCGCCGCAACCGCACACCCAGGAACAGTACCAGCGTTTGCCGAAATAATAGGTCAGCACCGGAACAGCCACCAATGCCACGAGTATGCTCCAGGCCACGAAAAAGGTGCCCATCTTGCCTGGGTGATGCCATAGATCGAACAGTTTTTCCGGCCAGAGTGCGTCGTGGAACAGGGGCCAGAAATAGCTGAAATAGAAAGAGGGCTGATCGATTCGTTCCAGTAGGTAAGGCAGCATAAAGGCAAAGATCAATTGCACGGTCATGATGCATGAGGTGCGCACCAGATGATAGCGCGAGTGACGATATTTCAGCAGCACGCGCCCGCCCATGACCAGTACAGCCACAGTATACAGAAACGCATACATGAACCATTGGTCGGCCTGCTTGCCGCGGATGGCCTGGCTGACCGGATCGGTCATGGCCGTCAGGTAATGCAAGCGTTCGGGCCACCAGTAGTACAAGGTGTAAAAACCAAGGATCACGACGGCGATCAGCCAGCCCCCGACACCCCGGTTGGTCAGCGACGAAAAGGCTATCTGGCTGCTGGATTTCACGCGCATGAGACTTTGTGCCCCTTTGCTTTAAAAAAGGCCTGCATGAAGTCCGTGAACAGCCCTTTAGGCGTGGCCGGCAAAATCCCGGCGTCCGGGTGGCGCGCATTGAAGGCGGCTACAATCTCAGGTTCATGGGTCGGGAAAAATTCAGGATCAAAGTTGGCGGCGCCCAGGTGGGTCAGCACCTCCTCGACAGGCGTACTTTGCAGAATCCATTGCTCGCAGACATCCTGCCGGCCACGCAACCCCAGGAAATTGAACGCGGTCACGGCATGGCCCTCTTTCCTGTAATTCACACGCAACGCTTTTTTGCCGGACGCGTGTTCCCAGTAAAAACTCTCCTGGTCGGCAGGCGTAACGGGCGGCAAGACGCCGTAGGTCTGGTACTCGATATCGAAGAACTTGGCCGAGTTGAACCATACGCCCGGCTCGAACGGTCGGTCGTCGCCCATCAGGTTGGCGGCAATGGTTTCGCCATGCATTTTGCCGATGTACCAGAGTGGCTCGATCGCGGCCCGTCCCAACGTCGGCGCGGACAGTTCGGCGCAGTCGCCGCCTGCGTATACGCCGGGCACATTAGTCTCCAGCCGGTTGCTGACCAACACGCCTTTGTTGCACAGAATATTGGATTGCTTGATCACGTCAATGTTGGGATGCACGCCTGCCGCCAGGCCGACAAACCCGCATTCGATCCGCTCGCCCTGCCCAGTGGTCACCGCATGGACACGACCGTTCCCGTCGCCCGCAATGGTCGCGAGCCGCGTGTTCAAGCGCAAGTCGACATGATGCTCGCGGATATGCCGGTCGACCAGGCGCACCTCCTCTTCGGGCAGGACCTTGGTCCAGAAACCCGGCCCACGGATCAGGTATGACACAGAAATGCCGTGCGCGAGCAGCATCTCGACCATCTCGATGCCGATCAACCCGCCGCCCACCACCACGGCATGCCGTACGCCCACCGTGTTCCGCGCCATCGAGAGCAGGTCCTGGTAAGTGAACAACCCCTGCACGCCTTCCAGGTCCTGTCCGGGCCAGCCGAACGTATTGGTACGCGAACCAGTGGCCACGACCAGGTTTCCGTAGGGTATGACATCGCCACCGGCCAAGGTCAACAGCCTAGTGTCCGTATCGATCCGGATCACGCGATCGTGCACAAGTCGGATCCGATTCTTGGCCCAGAACCCATCCTCGTAGGGCTTGGTATCCTCGTAAGTCAGATGGCCCATGTAAATATACATCAAGGCGCAACGCGAAAAAAAGTGGCGCGTCTCGCTGGAGATGACCGTGATCCGGTCATCGCAGCGCTTACGCAGTTGACGGGCCGCTGTAATTCCTGTCACCCCATTGCCGATAATAACGATGTGCTGCATATCACTCAAAAGATCAGGCTTCATGACCATCCACGATGAAGCCGGCGTCGCGGATCATGGCGCTGTCGGCTTCATAGCCCTGACCGCCGGTGGTCAGATAGCCTCGGGTAAAGATGGAGTTGGCCGCATAGAGCGCAAGCGGCTGCATGTGGCGCAGGTTGGTTTCGCGACCGCCAGCGGCGCGGATTTCGCGGTCCGGGTGCACGTAACGGAACATAGCCAGCGTCTTCAAACAATCCAGCGGCCGCAGCCGCTGCTGGTGCTCCAATGGCGTGCCGGGACGCGGATCGAGGAAGTTGACCGGAATGGACTGCACGTCCAAATCGCGCAGGGCCAGGGCCAAATCGACCTGATCGACCGCGGCTTCACCCATGCCGATCAAGCCGCCGCTGCACACTTCCAAGCCCAGTGATCGCGCAAGGCGGATGGTCGCCACCCGGTCTTCATACGTATGGGACTGGCAGATGGACGGGAAAAAGCGCTGCGAGGTTTCCAGGTTGTGGTTGCAGCGGTTCACGCCGGCTACGACCAGGCGCTTTATCTGGGCCTCGCCCATCATGCCGAGCGAACAGCACACCTGGAGCATGGGAAATTCGCTTTTGATCAGGCGCACAGCCTGGCACAACGCATCGAGGTCCTTTTCCAGCGGATGCCGAGCGCTGGTGACAATGCAGTAGCGAAAGGCCTGGAGCGCGACCGCTTCGCGAGCGCCCTGGACGATCTCGTCGACGCTCTTTAGCAGGTAGCGCGGGATCTCCGACGAGGACCGACTTGACTGGCTACAAAACGCGCAGTTCTCGCTGCACATCCCGCACTTGGCGTTCTGAATCACATGCAGACGCACGCCATGGCCCCAGTGACGCCGGCGCAGATGCCAGGCGCCGTCCAACAACTGAAGCAGGTCGTGATCCGGCGCGTTCAACAGGGTCAACGCCTCGTCACGCGTCACAACATGCCCTTCCAGTATGCGCACGCTCATTGCGCGATAGTCGAAAGCCAGGTCAGGCATGGTCGTCCTCGCTCAGCATCTGGATTACTTCGCACAGCGGCAGACCGACCACGTTGGTGTAGGAACCCTGGATCTGGCTGACCATGTAAGCGGCATAGCCCTGGATGCCGTAGGCGCCGGCTTTATCCATGGGTTCGTCGGTGGCGATATAAGCGTCAATCTCGGCAGCGGACAAGGTTTTGAACGTAACCCGGGTCGTCACGACTTTGCTCTTCTCGCGCACCTCGCGCGTGGATTCGGTGACGCGCAACACACATAGACCGGTCATCACCTCATGGGTTCTACCGCTCAGGTCGCGCAACATGGCGGCCGCCTCATCACGGTCCTCGGGTTTGCCGAGGATGCGATTGTCCAGGACCACAACGGTGTCGGCGGCAACGATGTACACACAATCGCTGGCGCGACGTCCACGGGGAATTTCGCTGGACGCCTCGTTGGCTTTTTCGCACGCCAGCCGCAAGACATAATCGGCAGGAGCTTCGTCCTGCTCGGGATCTTCATCGATCCTGGGCGTCAAAATGCGGAACGACAGCCCCAAACTGGCCAGCATATTGCGCCGCCGTGGCGAGGAACTGGCCAGCACCAGCCGGCCCTTGGATTTTAGGATTTTGCTGAGAATAAACGGCCTCCTATCATTTGTTGGTCATTAATAACTGCTCACTGATCACTTTTCTTCCACGGCGGTGTTTCCGGGAGCAGGGCTTCGTATTCGCGGATCAGGGTCTGCTCGTATTCGTCGGCATAGGTTCCGTCCAGAAAACGGTCAAAGGCTTCGCCGACAAAGCGCTCCCAGGACACTTCTTCGCGGCCGGGCATGATCGGGAAAAAGAACGCGTTGTTGTCCTGCGCGGCGCGCCAGTCTCCTGGAGCGTCGCCGATCATCATCGCTTTTTCGGGTGCATACTTGCCGCCCGCTGCCATACGCAGGTGCTCACTCTTGGCGCCCAACTCCTGGCCGGCGATGACCCGGATAAATGTGTCCAGGCCATGCTCGCGCCATTCGCGCACCAGCGCTTCCTCAGGCGTTTGCGACACCACGATCACATCGGCATGGGCCTGCATCCGCTCCAGGCTTTGGCGTACGCCTTTGAACGGCGGGACCGGACCCATGTCCGCGGCAATGGCGACGTTGATAGCCAGACTCCAGTCCAGCAGGCGTTGCAGTTCCGGATCGCCGGTGCGCTCCGCTTCCTGTTGCAGTGAGGGATTGCCCAACGGCAACCCGGCGTCTACATAGGCCTGCATCGAAGCCGTATCCGGCAGGGTCACGCCCGCTTCATGCACTTCGGGCCGTTCGTGCAGCAGTTCGAAACACTTGAGCAAGGCTACGAACCGGTTGGTACCGCGCCACTTGGAGTAGAGGTTGACGAACTCGGCCACTTCCCGCACCTGCGTTTCGATGGCTTCCAAGCCCCAGCTCTTCAGGATTTGGGGATGGAAAAACCGCTTCTGCTTGAGGTCCATAGTGTCGAAGACGCAGCCGTCAGAATCGACGCCCACGAAAAAGGCCTGGTTGGGCGAAAGGTTGATCAAATCGTCCCTGGTATAGGTGTGCATAATGTCCTGTTGATTAGACGCCAGAGAAAGCCGAGAAGCCACCGTCCACAGACAGGACAATGCCAGTGACAAACCGGGCGCCGGGAGAGAGCAGCCAGATCAGGGCGCCCAGCAGGTCGTCGCATTCACCAAACCGGCCCATGGGCGTATGGTCGAGGATCTGCCGGCCGCGCGAGGTCAGTTCGCCGCTCTGCTCGTCACGCAACAGGAACCGGTTCTGAGCGGTTTCGAAAAAGCCGGGCGCAATGGCGTTAACCCGGATTTTGGTCGAATAGTTCTGGCAAACATGCACAGCCAGCCACTGGGTGAAATTGTTGATCGCGGCCTTGGCCGCGGAATAGCCGACGATCTTGGTCAACGGTCGATATGAATTCATGGACGAGATATTGATAATCACGCCCTCGTCCTGCTCCACCATGATCTTGCCGAAAATCTGCGAGGGCAGGATCGAACCGTGCAGGTTCAGGTCGGTCACGAACTTGAGCGCGTCCAGCGGCAGATCAAAAAACGAGAGCGTATCCGATGTAGTCGCGTCCTTTTTATTGCCGCCGGCAGCGTTGACCAGGAAATCGACGCGTCCGTATTTTTCTTTCACTTTGGCCGCGGCCTGAAGCAGGCTGGCGGTTTCGAGCACATTGGCCCGTACAGCAATGGCATCGCCGCCGTCCTGGCGGATGTTGTCGGCGCAGGACTCGGCGGCTTCGAGCGACAAATCGAGGATCACGGTTTTAACGCCGCGCGCAGCCAGGCACTCAGCCATGGCGCCGGCCAACACGCCGCCGCCGCCGGTCAGGACCGCTACTTTTCCCTGCATATCGAATAAGCTGTCAGTCGTCATGGGACTCTCCTTATATTATACGGAATAGGTAGAGGCCGAGGTGGCGCCGCCTGTTCCGGTCCAGTTGGTGTGGAAGAATTCGCCGCGCGGTTTATCGAGCCGCTCGTAGGTGTGGGCGCCGAAATAATCGCGCTGGGCCTGGAGCAGGTTGGCGGGCAGGCGCGCACTGCGATAGCCATCGTAATAGGCCAGCGCGCTGCTGAACGCAGGCACCGGGATGCCGGCGCATACCGCGGCGGCCACGACCTTGCGCCAGGAGGCCTGGCAGGCATCGATCTGTTCCTTGAAATAAGGCGCCAGCAACAGGTTGCGCAGGTCGGGCTGAGCGTCGAAAGCTTCCTTGATCTTGCCCAGGAAACGGGCGCGGATAATGCAGCCGCCACGCCACATGAGCGCGATTTCACCGTATTTCAGATCCCAATTATACTCGTCGGCTGCCAGGCGAAGCAATTGGAAGCCCTGGGCATAGGAGCATATTTTACTGGCGTACAAAGCCTTGCGAACATCCTCAATCATCTCGTCACGCGAACCATCATACGAAATGGCCGGGCCTTTCAGCATGGCGGAGGCAGCTACGCGCTCCTCTTTGAGCGCAGACAGGCAGCGGGCAAACGTGGCTTCGGCCACGGTCACGGTGGGTGCACCCAGGTCCAGCGCGCTCTGACTGGTCCATTTGCCAGTGCCTTTCTGACCGGCTGTATCGAGTATCACGTCCACCATGGGGCTACCGGTCTCTTCATCGGTCTTGGCCAGGATATCGCGGGTAATCTCGATCAGGTAGCTGTCCAGATCGCCTTTGTTCCATTCGGCGAAAACTTCGTGCATCTCTACCGGCGTCATGGACAACATATTGGCCATCAGGCTGTAGGATTCGCAGATCATCTGCATGTCGCCGTACTCGATACCGTTGTGGACCATCTTGACATAATGGCCGGCGCCATCGCTGCCGACCCATTGACAGCAGGGGCTACCGTCAGCGACCTTGGCGGCAATGGCCTGGAAAATGGGTTTGACGTGCTCCCAGGCCGCCGGAGCGCCGCCGGGCATGATGCTGGGGCCTTTGAGCGCGCCTTCCTCGCCGCCCGAAACGCCGGTGCCGATATAGAGCAAGCCCTTTTCTTCCATGGCTTTGGTACGGCGGATCGTGTCCGGAAAATGGCTGTTACCGCCATCGATCAGAATATCGCCTGGTTCGAGCAGAGGGGCTGCCTGTTCCAGGACCGCATCCACGGCCGCGCCGGCGCGCACCATGATCATGAGCTTCCGCGGTCGTTTCAGGTTCTGAACCAGTTCCTCCATGGAACGGCAACCGATGATATTGCAACCCGCAGCCCGGCTCTGGATAAAATCGTCGACTTTGCTGGTGGTCCTATTATAACAGGCAACAGTGTAACCCTTGCTCTCCATATTCAGGATAAGGTTTTCGCCCATCACGGCCAACCCGACCACGCCCATATCCGCTTCCGCCATAGCATACTCCTTACAACATTGAATGCGAAAAAATCAATTAAATCGGACTCATCTTGCTCAATTTGCAACAGGACTACAACAAAAAAATGAAGCTTGTATTTTTCCAGCAAACAGATTATCTAATGAAGATCTAACATGTAATAAAGCAATAGAAAGGAATGTTTATAATGAAGAAGATCATGCTTAGCGTTGTAGCGGGTGTTTGGGTATATGTTGGCGCGGGTTGCGGCAACCAGGATTCGACGGTGCGCACGAAACAGGGCGCGCTGGGCGGCGCGACCGCGGGTGCGATTGCGGGTACGATCATCGGTCACCAGAGCGGTCGCCAGTTGGAAGGCGCGGCCATCGGCGCGGCCGTTGGCGCACTGGCCGGCGGTACGGCCGGGAGCATGGTGGACGAGAAAGAGACCCAGAAACGGCAGAGCCAGATACCGCAATATCAGGAGCCAACCTACAAGGCGCCGCCAGCCCCACCGACGCCGCCTTCCGGTTATTGATTTCGAGGGAATTGAAGGAATCGATAGAATCGAATCATCCGCTGCGAATCGAATCTATCGATCCCATCGAACGGTTTAAACAACGGACAGCACCGTTTCCGGCTGATACAGCCTGACCAACGTACCGTCTGGACATCGCATGGCAACCTCTGGCACCTCGCCAGGGCAACCTGAGAATATAAAGGCATTCGTAACCGTTCACGGGGGCGACGGCTTCTTAACCAAGAACACTCGGTGAACGATTACGATTAGGCGCTTCCGGGTTTTCCGGGCGATTTCTTCTTTGTCTCAAGCTTTGTCTCAAGCTTTGTCTCAAGCTTTGTCGCGAGCTTTGTCGGTCTCCTCGTGCTCGGCCCCCTACACGACCGCGTCTTCTCTGACAGTCAGCGGCCTGCTTGCCCATGACTTCCTCAAGCCCTCGAACTGACCACCGACGCTTACGTGCGCTGCATCCAATTGCGCCACGGACGATAACGAACTGGAATGGCTCTTTGAGAAAAAAAAGGTCCTAATTTTGAGCCCCTTGCGCGACGGAATCGTCTTTGCCATGGCTTTTTATTCGCCTTTTGAGGCAAAATCGCCTGTTGCGACAACTAATAATGAGCCCCCTAAACCGGTGCTGTCGCCTTTTTTCAGCCGCTTGAAACGTTTGAATTCATTTTATACTCGACTTCCGCAAGGAAAGCGTTACAAAGTAAGCCCTTTATTGACCGCAGACCCACTCATTAGATTGCGGTCTGTGATTCGAATGAACAATGATCGTTGCAATCAGAACAGTAGGAGAAAACGAATGAAGCATCGAATCGTGATGACAGTATCCACGGCAGTCTGCCTGTTTTGCCTTCCCTTCCTGGCCCGAGGAGACGGCCAATTCGCTTACGCCTCGCCCGCAGCGCTGGCTTCGGACGGCGCAACGTTGTATGTGGCGGAATACACGGGACAACGGGTGCGCGCCCTGGATGCAGCCGGCAAGGAAACAGGGCTGATCAAACTGCCGGCCGGACCCAATGCCATTACGCTTTCGGCGGACAAGAAAACGCTTTACGTCACGTCCGATGGACCGGACGGCAAGATTTTCGTGATTGATCGCGCGTCCATGAAAATCGGCAAAACCCTGACTGCCGGGCATACGCCCATGGCGCCCTGCGTCAGTCCGGACCACAAAACCCTTTATGTCTGCAACCGTTTCGACAACGATGTGGCCTGCATCGACCTGGCCAGCGGCAAAGTGACCAAGCGCATCAAGGTTTTGCGCGAACCCG
>CAZOLK010000111.1:0-16119 GCA_964580325.1 uncultured Verrucomicrobiota bacterium
TTGAGGTCGTTCAGCCTGGAGATTCACCCCGAGAAGAGTCGTCGATTCAGCTTCGGAAGATTCGAAAGGCAGAACGCGGACAAGCAGGGACGCAGACCTAACACCTTTGACTTTCTTGGCTTCAAGCTGGGGCGTAAAACCTGGTTGAAATATTGCGACACTCCACATATCGAAAGAGTGGAGCTAACGGGAAATACAAAGCTAACCTAAACGAAAGGAATCATATTATGTCTACTCGACCGTTTACCTTGAGCGGAAGTAAGATGCACCCGGAAGGCGTTGACCTGCGCAAGGAGCAGGAAGCGACCCTGGCTCGTGAGTGCATGAAGTATACGCCCATTGCCCGTTTCTTTTACTGGAGCATGGATCTGCTATGCGGCAAGATCCTGACGCTGCCCAAGATCAAGTTGATCGAGATCCTGGCCAGTATTCCCTACCGCGCCTGGGAGAACAAGGGCTACTGGAAATTGACCAATGGATATGCCAATGAAAAAGTGCGCGCGCTGGGCGAGGAGCTAATCCGCATCGGCCGGCTCTCCCAGGACAACGAATATTGGCACTTGCTGATCGCCTGCGAGAAAATCAAGGAGGACAACATCAAGGAGAACTGGTTCCTGTACAAGTGCATGCCGTACTTCATGACCTGGTTTTATGCCATACTCAGTCGCATGTTGGCCTTTTTCAGCATCCGCGGCGCCTATCATTTCAATGCCATGTTCGAGGATCATGCCGAACATGAATATGCCCAGTTCGTCAAGGACCACCCCGAGTTGGACGAGCAGCCGATGAACAACGAGCTGGTCAAAGAATACGGCGACTTCAAGACCTGGGGCGATGTATTCCGCACCATCGGTTTGGACGAACGCTTGCACATGAACGACAGCCTCAAAGGCTGGGGTCATCCGGACCGGGTCGTACCCTACGTCACTTTCAATCCCACGCTGGCAAAGGAAGAACCTAAGCCTGATGAACCCAAACTGGAAGAAGCCAAGCCCGAGGAACCCAAGCAGGAAGCCAAGCCGGTCGAGGAACAGGCTGAAAACGAGAAAAAAGCGGAAGGCAACGCCGACAGTTGATGGAATTGAAAGAATCGATGGATTCGACGGAATCGATTCGTTCGATTCCATCGATTCCATCGACATGACCTGGAGCTGTCGCTAGATGCTGTCTCCCTTATAGCCAGGTTTCATCCCGAAATTGAACTGGTAGGAGCCGGGTTCCAGCCTGTAAGCCGGCCAGGTGTCCGGACCGCAGGTGGCTGTGCCCAGCCCGCGTTGGTGCAGGTCCAACGTGACATACACCTCGGGACGCGGCGTCACCTCGTTGGTGTGCCTGGCATCGAGCAAATCGTTCACGCTGTAGTGGCTCGCATTGCATTCCATCACGGGCATGCCGAAAAACAGCAGCGCTGCGTTGCCTTGTTCGCCGTACAAGGTCAACTGACGCACATCCGTCTTATTGCCATGTTCCTGGGGCATGATATACGGCACATACTGTTCCGCCACAGTGCCGTCGTAAAGGCCGATGCGCGCCCCGGTTTTGCGGTCCCAATAACTCTCGTGCGGGCCGCGGCCGTACCAGCGCAATCGGTTCAACGCCGCTGTCGCGGTCAGCTTGACGCCGATGCGCGCCATGGAAGGCACATTCTCCGAGGCTACGATGCGGTTGCCCGCCTGGATCAGGCCGTCCGGTCGGATAACATAGGTGTGCTCATGGTCGATACGAATATCCGTTGACGCACCGGTGACGCAGGTGTTGATCCGCACATGAACCAGGCCATCGTCGGTCCGTGCTGCTTCGAAGTTCTCCACGCTATAGGACGGTTGGTGCAAACCCGCTTTGCGCCACTGGGTATAGGCGCGGTGTTCCGGAGATATGTTGCGCGGGCCGTCATTGTCCGTTGCCGCTCGGAACGTATTCAGAACCAGGCCCTCGATCAGCAGCTCGACGTTGTACTGTTTTAGCGAGTTCAACCTGCCGGCCGCTTTGTCGAAGCCGACGCTGAATCCGGCGCCCATAACCCGCAACGTCGCATCTTGCTCATCGAGCTTCAGCGCGCAATGGCTGTCCGTAAAGATCGCCGGCATGGCCAGGCCTTTAGATGGCATTTCAAACTGCTCCCAGGCGATCTCGTGATCTTCTGGCGCCCAGGATTGCGCTTCGCGGGTGACAAAGCGAACGGTCAGCAGATATTCCTGTGCGTTGCCCATATTCGGCTGTTCATAGGGTATGGTCACCTCGATGCTTTCGCCTGGGGTTGCCGAGGGAGCCGTCAGTTCGCCTTGTTGCACGACGTGCCCGTCCATGGACAATTCCCAAAGCATCCGCAGGTGGTCCAGCCCGTTGAAGTCGTGGCGGTTCAGCACGCGCAAGACGCCACGATGCAGGTTGATGGCTGCGATATGCACGGGTTGGGCCAGTTTCTTGAACTCATACATGGCTGGATGCGGTGTGCGGTCGGGCCAGATCATGCCGTTGATGCAGAAATCGAAGTCATTAGGTTCATCACCGAAGTCGCCGCCATAGGCCCAGTAGTCGCGCCCCTGCTCATCGGTTTTGCGGATGCCCTGGTCCACCCAATCCCAGATGTAGCCGCCCTGCAGTCCGTGATGGGCGTAGAACGCATCCCAATACTCTTTGATGCCGCCGTTGCTGTTGCCCATGGCATGGGTGTATTCGCACAGGATCATGGGTCGCGGGTCCTTGCACCTGGTCGCGTAATGGATGATGCTGTCCACGTCGGCATACATGGGGCAAACCACGTCTGTGGCCCGTACGCCCTGGTGGTCGCGGTCGCGCCAGCCCCAGCAGGCTGGTTCGTAATGCAGCAACCGGCTGTCATCGCGACCGCGCACCCAGCCGGCCATGGCGTCGTGGTTGGGACCGTAACCGCTCTCGTTGCCCAGTGACCATTCGATGATGCAAGCGTGGTTTTTATCGCGCTCGACCATGCGCATGACGCGGTCCAGGAACGCCGACGCATAGCGCGGATCGCGGCACAGGGTACCGGCATAGTCGTGGGACTCGATATTGGTCTCGTCAATCACATACAGCCCGTACTCGTCACACAGGTCGTACCACAGCGGGTCATTGGGGTAGTGGCTGGTGCGTACGGCATTGAAATTGAACTGCTTCATCAGCAGGATATCCTTGATCATCCACTCGTGCGAAACGGTTTTGCCTTGAGTATCCGTGTGGTCGTGGCGGTTTACGCCTTTGAACATGACGGCCTGGTTGTTGATCCGCAACTCGCGATCGGCAACCTCGATGCGGCGGAAACCGACCCGGCAAGCCACGGTTTCAACCTCCTTACCATCAGGATCGATCAGCGCTACGGTCAAAGTATAAAGGTTGGGCTGTTCGGCTGACCAGAGCGCCGGCTGCTCTACGCCGGCGTTCAGCTCCTGCTCCACGGAATCGCACCAGCGCAGATTGCGCTGGCCGGGCAGCGCCTGTTCCATATCCTCCGCCAGTACAGCGGAGCCGTTGCGGTCGTAGAGTCGGCCGCGAATGCGCCAGTTCTCGTCCGTTGGTTGGGCGAAACCCACCCGCGTCCTGACCTTCAAAGCCCCTTGCCGCAGCGATGCGTCAGGCGTGGCCAAGGCGAAAACATCGAGCAGGTAAGTTGCGTCTGTTGCATAGAGGTAGACATCGCGATAGATGCCGGCCATCCACCAGTGGTCCTGATCCTCGATAAACGAACCGTCCGACCAGCGGATCACCATCACGGCCAGCGTGTTCTCGCCTTTGTTCAGGTAGGGGGTCAAATCGAATTCGACCGCTGTGCGCGAGCCCTTGGCCATACCGGCCTGCTCGCCGTTGACAAACAGGAAAAATGCGCTCTCCACTCCGCCGAAATGGAGCACCACGCGGCGACCGTACCAATGAGCCGGCAGCGTGAAACTGGTGCGGTACAGGCCGGTCGGATTTCCGTCGGGCACGTGCGGCGGGCAATGGTTGAACGGCATCTGTACATTGGTGTAATGCGGCTTGTCATAACCCTGCATGGTCCAGTTGCCCGGCACGGCAATGGGCGCCCAATCGCTTGCGTCAAACGCCGGAGCAGCGAAATCGCGCGGTGCCTGTTCCGGCCTGTCGACCAGTTGGAAAGCCCAGTCGCCGTTGAGCGACATGAACCACTCGGACCGGTTCCGGTCACGACTCAACGCGGTTTGTTCATCCTGAAATGGAACCAGTTCGGCTCGCGGCGGCAATCGGTTCCACCCTGTCATATCCGGGCGCTCCCACCAGCGGTAGGTGAAGACATCCATGGTGTTGCTCCTTATCATATTTATTTTGGCTGTTCATCATTCAATTTCAACAAAATATAGGCTTTAAAAACGCGCATCCATAAGTAAACTGGTAATTATCATATGAAAAATGGTACATCGAAGAGCGGGATGCGGACGCATGGACGACGCCAGAGGCAGGCGGCGCCGTTTCCGGGCATTGCCGCGGCGCCGCAGGAGCTGGTCCAGCGCACCCTGGGCGGCGCCGGCGCCGTGGAGCATGTGCGGGCCGGTTTTATGCGCAAAGCCGGCATGACCCTGGATTTCAAGGACCTGGATTTCCCCAGCTTTGTCCTGGTTTACGTCTTGCAGGGGCGGGGACGCTATATTGACCGGCATGGCGTGTCCCATGCGCTGCAAGCCGGTTCCTGTTTTCAGCGCATTCCAGGCTGCCTGCATTCCAATTACATCGAGCCGGGCAGCGATTGGGTCGAGTTTTTCCTGGATATCGGCCCTGGTATCTGGCGGATGCTGCGCGCGGTTCGCTTTGCGATAGCGGAGCCGGTGTGCGCTGAGATCGGGCTGGATTCTAACCTGGCCGAAGCCTGCTGGGCTCTGAAGGAGCAATTGAAACACGCGGAACATGATGAATTGAGCGATGTTCTGCTGACCGCGCTAGAGTTATTGAATACGTTTATGAAACGCATCCGCGGCCAGGGCGGGGATGAGGCCGCGCACATGATCGAGCGTGGTTGCGCCTATCTGGATACCCATCCGGCTACGCGCTTGCGATTGCCCGATTTTTGTCGTAAACACGGTTGGGGATATGAACATTTCCGCAAGGTTTTTACCGAACGCATGGGGATTACACCGCACCAGTACAGGATCCGTCGGCGTCTGGATGCTGCCTGCCAGATGCTGTTGGCGCCCGGCATGACCGTTGCCCGGGTAGCGGACGCCATCGGTTACTCGTCGCCCTACGAATTCTCAGCCCAGTTCCGCAAACACATTGGCATCCCACCCTCACGCTTCAGGTCCGGGAGTTAACGGGGATGGGGCATCGCAACTTCTTCGCAAATAAAGGGTTCCGTGGCTTTTTTTCAGGCAACATGGCATTGAAACACCGTGTACAAAAGCACCCGAGCTTTGTGTTGAGATCAAGTCGTCCAGGCGGAAATGTTGGATAAAAAACCTTTTACATGCAACAAGAAGCGTAGGAATTGGGTTTGTGAAGAAACTGGAGCACTCATCTTTTTTGATGAAGCGGGTAAAAAATAAAAATCAGCTTTATTTTCCCCATTTCTCATCAAACTTAACGCTTCCGTTTTTTGACCTGAAACCAAGTCGAGCTGACCAAATCTTGATGGGTGGTTGACTTTCTTAGTTATTAACAGGACCCTGTGAACAAACTCCGGAAATTATTTTGTGTTAGCGTTGTGTTGCGTTGTATTTTCTTTGTTATTAGCGCTTTAAGTTGTAAAGCGCCCGTATTAATAAGTCATCGACAGCTTGTTGATAACACGGTGAATAAGTGATTTAGGTCACTTCGTTCTGCAACTTATCGAGAATTTTATCCAACGAATTCTGGATGCTGGTAATTTCCCGAAAAATTTCTTTCAATACATCGCCGCGGATAGAGTTGTATTCGGACGTTGCGATGGTGGGTTGTTTGTCCTGGCCGGCATCTTCGAAATCAACGTGATGAGCATCGTCATCGCTTTCAGAAGCAGCTTCTGCCTGAGGGACTTGCACTCGAAGGCCGCAGTCAGGGCAACTGATGTACATGCCTGCTCCTTTTTCGTCAATAGCCAAACTCTTGCCGCAACGTGGGCACTCAAAGAAAATATCAGTGTTGTTGAACGTACTCTCGGTACTTGCATTCTCTTCCATTACGCTCTCCATAAGCTGTGAAAATGATCGTGATTCGTCCACGTCTTATTAATGCAGCAAAAACCTATGCCTGCTATGATCAATTTAACTTTCAATTCAGATTGTAGAAATTTCAAGACAAAAGAGCAAGTAAAGTATCACATTTTTTTGAAAAAAAGTGGCGACATGGTAGCAGGGCGTCGGGTGCACTTCGATCACGATCCTGGCAGACTACAAACATTTGGCCCCAAACCAAGAAAATCCACGGCAGTTACGCTGGGGGCTTATCTGGAGCAATCTCCACCAAGAGCCTCCAAGGGCTTCTTCGCGGCGACGTACCACGGTTGCAGTTACGGTTGCAGTTTGCATAAGCGCGGGAGTGCGCATGCAAAATGCAAGGAGTCAAAGCTGGGATGAATTACCCCTCAATGGTGAAGATATTTTTGCGCACGCCCTTAGGGCTCAAACGGAGTTATCACCTGCATATCGGGGAAATGACCGAGGAGAATTTCCTGGTAAGTGTCTTCAAACAAAAGCTTTATGTTTGGACCGGCATCCATGGTGACATAGATGGGCAGACCTTGTTCGCGCAGGGACCAGACCTGGTGCAGCAGGTGTACGGTTTTTTCGCGCCAGTAAACGATGGGCGGCCAGGCAGCCAGCATGGCTGCGTGCATGGCCAGCGCATTGGATTCCGCGGTCTCGCCCATGAGTTCGATTTCTTTGCACCCCAAAGCCTTTTGTAAACGCTGCAAGTCGATTTCCGCCTTTTCCGGCCAGCAGGTGTAGTAGGGTGACGTTTCAACGGTGCGTAGCATAGCCTGGCGCGAACTGAGCGATTTGGCTTTTTCTTCTACCATGAGCAAACCGATGCGCAATTCGGGCCAGCTCGTTGTGATCGGTTCCGCATAAGAATCCATACCGTTGTCGCGTTCGCCGCAATGCCAGATCACGAAGCCGGCATACATGGAGCGGCAGGCGCTGCCGCTGCCCAGCCGCGCCAGGATCGACAGGTCACGCCGTTCCAAACCCCAGCCGAATAACATGTCCAGCGCCAGTGCCAGCGCCGCGAAGCCGGATGCCGATGACGCCAAACCCGCTGCCACCGGCGTCGTACTCGTCGATTCCACCAGGAAAGCGTTCGCCGATGCGGGACGGAAAAGGTCCAGGTAGGCTTTGACGCGCTGAAAACGCTCATGCTCAGGCGCGATTTGTACCCCGTTCAAGACAAAGCGGTCCTGGCCGTCGATCGGTTGAACGCTGGTTCGGGCGCCCAACGTTCCCAGACTGATCGATAAGCTGGACGTGTTGGGCAAGTTCAGTTCCTGGTCGCGTTTGCCCCAGTATTTGCACAGGGCAATGTTGGCGGGCGCAAATGCGATCCCCTCGCTTTTCATGTCGCTGGATTTACCGTTCAGTATCCGCGCGACAATGTCTTGTTTGTTCATAAATCGCTCTCCTCCCATGCTACACCTTTTGCGGAGATGGCAACGGGGATGGTGTGTTCAATCTGCTCATCCATGATCCCCAGGCCGATCGCGCAATCGCCCAGGCCAGAGCCCGAAATTTTGGCGCCCAGCACACCGGGTTGCCGGCGCAGGGCGAAAATACTGTGCGAAAGAGCCTCGTCATTGATGCCCAGCGCAGCCATCAGGCCCTGGTTGAAATCGAAAATGCGCCCCAGCCGGACCCAGTCTTTACGGTTTACAGCGTTTACGGCTTCTGCGACGGATGCGTCCATCAAGTCGTACAGTCGCTCGTACAGATCGGGCAATGCCGTGGCACGTTGGCGCACCAAGGCGATCACTTTGGACGTCGGCGTTTTATAACCGCAATAGACCAGGATCAACGGAAAGTCGACCGGCAGCGTGACTGCTTCAAAAGGTTGCGTGCGGAACAGCACCACGCCACCGTATACGGCCGCGGCCGCATCAGCGCCGGACCCCGCGCCCTGGACCGTGCGAATGACCTGTCGGCTCTGCTTGAACAACGCGGTCGGATCGTCCGGTTGCTCCAGGATACGGCGCAATCCGGCCATGCCCGCCACGGTTACAGCCGCGGAGGAACCCAGGCCCACTTTATCGGAAAAGTTGGACCGGACATCGATGTCAAGTCCCGCGGATAAGTCACGGCGCCAGACATCCAGGGCGGTGAGTAGAAAGCGGAAAGGACGCTCTATGCGCAGAGCATCCAGATCGGTCGTGTAGTTACCAAGTGATGAAGCAACGTTGATAAGCCGGTCGCATCGGGGGCGAAAGGTCATGGAGATACGCCGATCCACCGCGCATACCAGAGCCCGGCGACCATGCAGCACTGCGTGTTCACCCAACAACATCACGCTGCCGGGCGCTGAAACGTCAAGCGAACGGGCGCCTGGTTCAAAGAACGCGAGAGCCAAGGGGATCACCCCGCACGGAAATCATGGAATAGCCGTATTCGCGACACAGTTCCAAGGGGGCTCTTTCCGAAGCGACCATGACCATGCCGCCGTTTTCGCCTTCAACCGCGCCAGCGCCGCAGGTTTTGGCTGCGCCGCCCGTATCTTCAACGCGCTTCACGAAGGAGCGCACTTTGTTCGGCACTACGCCGATGGCGCTGAGAAGCCTGTGGTTTTCGCGGATGCAGATCTGCATATCTTCGAGCGACTCGCGAATAAGGGCGTCTTCCATGCCCAGCGTGACCGCCTCGAAATCGTCCCAGATGGCATCGTCTTCGTGATCGGCCTTGACTGCGGCCACGCATTCGCCTGTGGTGCAACTGGGAGCGCCTGTATGCACCAGGTGAATGGGCGTGGGCGGCAGCGGTACGGACTGGGCTTGACCGCGTTGGAAACGGGCGCACCCGCCGTGCAGCGAGATATGGGAATCCACGCCGCTGGGATAGCCGTGTTGCAGTTTCTCTGCTTCGAGGCTATATTCCATATACCAGTCAGGCCGGAAATCCACGCGGAAATAATGCCCCGCAACACGCAGCGTGCTTAACACAGTTGCCGCTGACGAGCCCAGGCCACAACCGATGGGAATATTGGACTGCAACTGAATGTTCAACCCGTGCTGCAGTTTCAGGTGCAGCCCGTCGAGCAGCATGATAAAGGCGAACTGGAACAGGTCGACCGGCTTTTTCAGCACATCGCGGATGCCCAAGCGCCCTTCCAAAAAAAAGTGGTAGTTTTTGATGACCCGTTTCTTAAAATCGCGCAGCGCGAGTAGGGTAAAACGTTCGTTTTCGTCAAGGTCAACCAGGTTGAACGAGATGTTGCGCGATTCGTCAGGGGTAATCTCCGAGCGCGCGCTCAAATCAATGGCCATGGCCAGGGCCGGTTTGCCGTAGACAACGGCGTGCTCACCGCTCAAAATTAGCTTCCCTGGTGTAATCGCTATCTTCTTCATTATACCTCTTCGTAGATCCGTTTGTGTTGACTGACACCGGCCAGTCGATAAGGTCCGGTTTTGTATTGGGCAAATGTATATTCGCCTCCATCTTTAGGAAATTCAAGCCGATAAATATCTTCATATTGTTGATAGTTCAACTCTAATCTTTCGTCAAGTATTTTTTTATGATGTTCGCGCAGCAGTGCGTGCTGGTAGTCTGGTTGGACCAGGCCGCTGAAGAATTCGCCCACGCAGCCGGAACCGTAGCTGAAAAAGCCGATGCGCTGTCCGGCCAGGTCCTGTTCGCAGGTATCGAGCAGGGACGCGAGCCCCACGTACATGGACGCGGCGTAGCAATTGCCGGCCAGCCGGCTGTAGGTCAGCGATTCGCGCAGAATCGCCGCGATCCGCTCGCGTGTCAGATCCGCCTGCTGGTGTTTGAGCAGCTTCTGATGCGCTTTCTCAGCCATGCGGGTGAAGGGGATGTGGTAGCAGAACCGATCAAAATCGTCCAGGCTGCGCTGGGTCTGTTCGCGGTATTGGTCAAAACAATCGAGCAGGGTCGCGATGTAGACCTGGGTCGAGTATTTGCCGTCGACCAGGGCCTCCTTACGGTAGTTGGGTCGCCAGAAATCCATCACATCCTCGGTGTGGTAGCCGGCTTCCGGTTCCAGTAGAACCAGGCGCGGATTTCGGGACACGATCATGGCCACGGCGCCAGCGCCCTGGGTGGCTTCGCCCGGGCTGCGCAGTTCGTAGCGGGCGATGTCCGCGCCGATCACCAGCGCTTTGGTCGCGGCGCCGTGGGAAACCATGGCTGCGGCCATTTGCAGGGCGGCCGTGCAACTGTAGCAGGCCTGTTTCAGCTCCAGGACGCGGCAGCGCGTGGGCAGGTCCAGCAGGCCGTGAACAAATACGCTGGCCGCCTTGGACTGGTCAACGCCGCTCTCCGTGCCCAGCAGAAAAAGATCGATCTCCTCTTTAACGACTTTTTCCAGCAAGGGCAAGGCCGCGCTGGCCGACATGGTGACCACGTCTTCGTCCGGCGGCGGCACGCCCATTTTTTCCTGGCCAATACCGGTATAATATTTGTTGAAATCCACCTTCCGTGCTTCGGCCAGCACTTTCAGGTCCAGATAATAGCGGGGCGTATAAAAACTGATGGCGTCAATGCCTGCATTCATGAGGGTTCGCCTTTCGCGGAACATCGTTCGAGAATCAAATCGCGCCGGCGCCAGGCATCCTGGAACGTGCGGCAGCCGGTAAGGAACATGGCCAGGGTCAATTCGCGGCGCAGTCGCTCGATCACGCGCAAGACCTGTTGTGCCGAATCGCGCGCTGCATCCAGGAACGGGCGCGCCAGGCCGCACAATGACGCGCCGAGCATGATCGCCTTGAGCATGTCGATTCCGGAACGCAGCCCGCCCGAGGCGATCAGCGTCAGGCGATCGCCATACGGCGCCAGTGTTTGCAGGGCAAGCGGCGTGGGAATGCCCCAATCCTGGAACAACAGCCCGATATCGCCGTACACATGCCCGGTTTCGCGGCGGTGTTGTTCAATCCTGCTCCAGGACGTTCCACCGCTCCCTGCCACATCAATATACTGTATGCCAACATTCATGATCAGCAGCGCATCTTGGCCGGATATCCCGGCACCTACCTCTTTAATGACAACGGGCGCGGATATTTGTTGAGTCACACTCGCCAGTTTGGCGGCCAGACCGCGGAAGCAGGTATCGCCTTCCTGCTGAATACATTCCTGCAAGGGGTTCAGGTGCAGATAGAGCGCGTCGGCGCGCAGCACCTCGATGGCTTGGTTGCATTGACTTGCGTCAAATCCGCGGTTCAATTGAACCGCGCCCAGGTTAGCCAGCAGCAGGGCATTGGGAGCATACGGCCGCAATTCGAAGCTGGTCCGGGCCGCGGGTTCGCTGAACATAACCCGCTGCGATCCAACGGCCATGGCCACGCCCGCTTCCTCGGCGGCTTGGGCCAGGTTGCGGTTGATCCATTGCAGTTCCTCCTGGACGCCGCCGGTCATGGACGAGATGAGCAACGGCATGCTCAACCGTTTGCCCAGGAAGGTGATCGAGGGATCCACCTCGTTCAGGTCCATTTCCGGCAAGGCGCGGTGGGTCAGCCGGATGGCATCGAAATAGCGCTTGTCGCGGTCGCTCTCGCGATCAAACGCGATGATGTCGAGGTGCTGCTGTTTGCGGGTTGATAAGGGATCGTTCATGAGCGTTCCAATTTCATGTGGGCCTTGATCAGTTCACCTGGATTGGTCTGGGCCGCCATCAGCGATAACTCGCCGCACAGCACCGTGGCTGCGGCGATTACGGCCAGACGCCGTGCGTTGTGGCCTGGTTCTGCCGGGTCCAGGCAACCCAGCGCCTTCAGATTGTCGCGTACGAACGCGTGCTCTTTGCCGTTGCCGGCTGTACCGACGATGATGTTGGGCAGCGTGGTGGAAAAATAGAGGCCGTTGTCGCGCGCTTCGGCATGGGTAAAGCCCTGGGCGCCTTCGACAATGTTGGCCGCGTCCTGGCCCGTGGCCAGGTAAAAGGCAAGCAGCATGTTGGCATAATGCGCGTTGGCCGCCCGCACGCCGCCGGCCAGCGCCGTGCCCAGCAGGTTTTTGCGAACGTTCAATTGCGCCATAGCCTGGGCCGTGGTGCGCAGCAGATGATCGCACACGTCGTGCGGAATCAGGATCTCAGCCACCACATATTTGCCGCGGCCTAGGATGCCGTTGACGGCTGAAGGTTTTTTGTCGGTACAGTAATTGGCTGAAATAGAACCGTAGCGCAGATGCGGGTATTGCTCCAGGACCCAGCTCAGCACGGCATCCGACGCCTTGGTCGTCATGTTGTGTCCAGCCGCGTCACCAGTGGAATATTCCAGGCGTAAGAACAGCAGTTGACCCACGATCTGGGCGTGCAGATCGATCAGCCGTGCGAACCGGCTGGTTGCGGCAGCGATCTGCTCCAGTTCTGGACGGCGCGCCCTGATGGCTGTCAGCACGATCAGGGCCTGTTCCGCATTGTCCGCTTCGAGCAGCACGGAGCGGGTCATGCGCTCATCAACGACCACGCAACGAATGCCACCGCACTGACGCGAGACCCTGGCACCGCGTGCCACCGAAGGCCAGAGCGGTTTTTCGAACGTGGCCAGCGGCGCTGAGACCTTGTCCTGGATGACCGGTCCTGTAATCTGTATCGGCCCCACATGCCGCATGGGAATGGGGGCCGATGTCTGTTGTTTGGTTGAAGGTTCGCTCACGGATGGTGAGGCGCTTTCCTAACTGCCGCCGAGCATATTGCCGATGGCGCCAAGCGGTGAGCCTTGAGGCGCTTTCCTAACTGCCGCCGAGCATATTGCCGATGGCGCCAAGCGGTGAGCCTTCACCCTGGTGCCCGCCCATTTGCGGAGCGGCTTTGAGCATACGACCGGCCAGACGCGAGAAGGGTAGCGATTGCATCCAGATTTTGCCTGGACCGGTCAGGACGGCCAGGAACAGGCCCTCACCGCCGAACAGTGCGGTTTTAATGCCGCCGGCGCGCTGGATATCCATGTCCACGCTCTTCTGGAAAGCCACCACGCAGCCGGTATCGACTTGCAGGACTTCGCCGGGTCCCAGCTCGCGCTCCATAACTGTGCCGCCAGCATGAATGAAGACTAGCCCATCGCCCTCGAGTTTCTGCATGATGAAGCCTTCACCGCCGAACAGGCCGGTCAGGATTTTCTTCTGGATGTGAATGCCTACGGACACGCCTTTGGCCGCGCACAGGAAGCAATCCTTCTGACAGATCAGGCAGCCTTCGAATTGCTCCAGACAGACAGGGATGATGTTGCCGGGGTAAGGAGCGCCGAACGCCACGTGCCCCTTGCTGGCGCCCTTGTGGGTGAACACGGTCATGAACAGACTCTCACCGGTCAGCAGGCGCTTGCCTGCGCCGACCATTTTGTTAATGATCCCGCTCTGTTCCTGCTGCTTGGATCCATCGCCAAAGATGGTCGTCATTTCAATGTCTTTTTCTTTATACATCAGTGCGCCGGCTTCGGCCACGGCGCTTTCTTCGGGATCGAGTTCGATTTCGACGAACTGCATTTCAGCGCCCATGATTTTATAATCGATTTCATCGGCCTTGGTCGGTGCGGTCGGCGGCGCCATGGGCGGTGCTGCGGATTGGCTCAGCTCCGCCACAGCGGAGATGGGCAGCCACTCGGCGTAACCGTCTTTCCAGACATAGCCGTTGGGATTCTGTGAGGCCTGGGCCGCGGCCTGAGCCTGATCGAACGGACCGCTCTGCTGTCCGTCATAACTGAAATACCATTGTGCCATCGTTATCTTCTCCTCTGTACCAGTTGACGTTGTCTTTTTGTTTACGCGGTTTTGCCCAGCATTTGGTGAATCCGGGCCACGGTGTCCTCGGCCAGTCCGAGCCGGTTGCGCAATTCGGTTAGATAGCGGATCTCTTCGTCGGTGTCGACGTCGACGGCCATCAACGACACGGTATAGACGGTTTCAGCCAGTTCTGGGGAAGTGGTTTCGTTGATAATGGTTTCGAGATCGGCTGGATTCTGCATTTCCTGCTGGATGAATTCGCGATCTTCGTAGCTCAGTTGCACGGACTGCAGTTTCTGCATGATCCGGTTCTGCTCCTGGATATCGATGGAGCCGTCGGCATTGGCGGAGGCGATCATGGCCCGGATCAGCAGAATGGCCTGCTGCTTCTGCTCCTCGCTGATCGCAGCCAGTTGGACCGTGCCCGGAGCCGGCGGCGGGGCGGCTGGCGCACCTGGAGGAGGCGGCGGGGCGGCTGGCGCGCCTGGAGGAGGCGGCGGGGCGACCGGTGCGCCCGGAGGTGGCGGCATGCCCGGACCCGCGGGCGGTCCAGCAGGCGGTCCCGCCGGGGCATTGCCCTGGCCTTCACCCGGCTTGGGGCCGGACTTGGATGTCATGTAACCTGCGGCCGCGGCTGCGATGCCTAAAATACCCATACCCATGGCAAGTTTACCGCCCATGTTACCGCCTTGATGCTGGCTGGGCTGCTGCCCGCCGCCCATCAAATTACCAAAACCCCCAGCCAAAGCGCCCAAACCGCTGCCCTGGCCGCGCAATCCGCCCTGGAGCAAGCCCCCAAGAATCTTTTCCGGACTAAACATCTGCACTTTCCTCCAAATAATAGGTTAAAAAAGGAAAATTATAAAAAAAAACGCGAGCTGTCAACATATCCCGTGGGGTTTGGTTTTGCAAGGGCGCAGCGATCACCGGCTGAAACACGTAATCCTGGCTGGCCGCGTTTTCGAGGTGGTGTCCGGTCAACCCTTTGTAGAAAGCCGGCGAAGGGATCTGGTCGGCCTGCATTTCCTACGCGCGGCTCAGCGGCAGATCGAGTTGTGCCGCGGTGACTCCCGTATGATTCATGTTCCCGTGAATCGTCGGCCAGCCATGGAAGACAGCATCAAGTGCGTCAGGACCAGACGACTACACCTCAAGGGCAAGACTCCATCCCCAACTTAGCAATACGGACATTATATTCAAACCGGATCGGCACACCGCGCCAGGAACCACCCGCTTCCGATCCCTCGATCACTATATGACTGCTCAGCGGGAGAAGGGGGATGGCCATGCTCCAGCCACCCCCCGGCGCTTTCACTATGTGCAAGCCGATATCATCCTGGCGATAAGCGTGCATGTTCCCGTCCGTGGTTACGGCTGCGCCGACCGTATGGCCCTTGGCGTTGAGCGCCATCCTGCATGCCGTAGCTGACACTTACGCCGTCGGCGTGGCGACGCTACATCATGGTCATTGGCAAACACCAGGTAGCGCATGGAGCCTCGGAAATGGCTTTTTGCCTGTGAGCTATTCAACCCTTTTTTTTTTGAAGAAAAGCGCATGGACAGCCGCATGGTGTTGTGTACTATACATCTACGATGGAAACCTATGATGTCATCATCCTGGGCGCCGGTGCTTCCGGCATGTGTTGTGCGTTGCAATGCGTGGCGCGCGGGCGTACTACGCTGGTGCTGGAGCACAACCCGCGAGCGGGCACCAAGCTGCGCGTCAGCGGTGGAGGACACTGTAATTTCAGCAATCGTGAGGTGCGTGCGGAACATTATCTTTCAGGCAATCCGCACTTCTGTAAATCCGCGATCGCGCGCTTCACGCAGACCGATGCCCTTGCCATGATCAAAGCCCTGGGCCTGGATTACGAAGAGCGCGACCACGGCCGCCTGTTTCTGACGCAGCCGGTCGGTGTATTGGCGGATCGCCTGGAGCAGGCGCTCGCACGCAACGGAGCGACCTGCCTGTTTTCACACAAGATTGCCGGCGTAGAGCGTGGACAAGATTTTCTGGTGCGGGCCAACGGGCGTCAGTTTCGATCCACATCGCTGGTGGTGGCCACGGGCGGCATGTCCTACCCCAGCCTGGGCGCGACCGACCTGGGCTACCGGCTAGCGCGTCAATTCGGCCTGACCGTGATCCCGCCTCAACCTGGGTTGGCACCTTTGCGCTACAACGAATCGGCTTCCTGGATGGCGGAGCTGAGCGGAATTTCGATCATGGCACGCGCCTGGAACAGGCGCGCCTCCTTTACCGAGGACCTGCTGTTTACCCATAAAGGCCTGAGCGGACCGGCCA
>CAZOLK010000112.1:0-15751 GCA_964580325.1 uncultured Verrucomicrobiota bacterium
TGCCGCGACACGCGACGCGTTTATCGAGGAGCTGATCGTGCGGCGCGAACTGAGCGTCCAGAACATCCTCCACGCGCGTGTTCCATTCCGAAAGCTCTGCGCAAACCACAACATTCATTGGCCTGGCAGCGCGATTTTAAGACGAGTTAACTGGTCTGTTTAGAAGCATCTCCATCACTATTTATTGACGATTTAATTTGACATTTGCTTATATCAAACGCTTTTTAACGAAAATTGTCTTGCACAGGCGTGGAATGCGCCGTATCTTTATATTAGGTATGCTTTTAGGCTTCATGCCTGTTTGGGTATGAACGACGATAGAACGGAGAAAGAGCAATGTACATCGATCCGGAACAAATAAAGGAAAAAATTCGAGAACATATGTATGGACCGGTAGGGTCCGTTGTGTTTCACATAATTCTGATCATCCTGTTGATCAAATTCCTGGTTTTCGCGCCAACAGAAAACATAGCTGACTTGGAACTCGAATTAGTTGAGCTTGAAACCGTTGAGCTGGAAGAGTTAAAGGAAGAAATCGAAGAGTTGACCGAAGATGAGGACTTCAACGAAGACGTAGAAGCTCCCGAACCGGTAGCAGAAGAAGCCCCGCCCGATCCAACCGCGGTTGATTCACCCATGGCGGAACTGGACTTTGACGCGCTGGCCATTGACGCCGATTTTTCCAGTCCATTGGTATTGCGTGGTTTATATGCTGGTCGTACTTCGGCAGGACGTGCCGCCATGCTGGGTAGATACGGCGGCGGACATGGCGGCAATACGGAAAAAGCGGTTAAACGCGCCTTGCGTTGGCTGGCCGATCATCAGAACAGCAACGGTTCCTGGGGGACCAGCGGCGGCAAGACAGTGGGCGGCCTGACCGGGCTTGGTCTGCTGACCTTCCTGGCCCATGGCGAGACACCGGCGTCCAAGGAATACGGCGAAACCGTAGAAAAAGCCATCAAATACCTGGTCAGCATTCAAAGCAGTGACGGTACAATCGGCCAGAAAGGCTATGCGCATGGCATTACCACGTACGCCATCTGCGAAGCGTATGCTTTAACCAAAATCCCGACGCTGAAAGGCGTCATGCAGAACGCGGTCAAATGCCTGATTGACGGGCAAAGCGAATTCGGCACCTGGAACTATGGCTACAATAATACGGAACGCCAGGACTTCTCGGTCAGCGGCTGGCAGATGCAGGCGCTCAAAGCCGCCAAGCTGGCCGGCTATGAAGATATGTATGAAGGCAGCAGAACCATTGACGAGGCCGTCGAGTTGTCGATCACATGCTGTAAGGCTTTTCAAGCGCCAAACGGTCAATTCGGCTACAGCAAGAAAGTAGAGAGCGGTCAATTCCCGGCAGCTCCTGGAAGCGGAAAGCAATCTATGACAGGTGTTGGCGTACTCTGCCTCCAATTACTCGGCATGGGCCGCGACGCCGCCACCCATGGTGGTCTGCGGGCACTGGCCAATGCCCAATGTAAATGGGACCAAAAATGGCATGAGGGCTGGCATGGCTTCTTCACCTATGACTGGTATTACATTTCCCAGGCCAAGTTCCATGCCGGTAAAGGGACCTGGAAAGCCTGGAACGCCCAATTTGCGCCTGAATTTGTCAAAGCTCAACACCCGACCGGTTATTGGGATTCTTCCCATAACTTCAAGATTCCGGATGCACAACTGACGGGTAAATACCTGAACGAACGCATTTACAATACAGAGCTTGCCGCCCTGACATTGATGGTGTATTACCGCCATCTGCCAAGCTACAATAAAATCGAAGATGCGGTGGTCGATGAGCAAATCCGTGATGTCGATGTAGGCAACGAGATTGACGTCGATATCATCTAACCGATAAAAAAGTTTCCATTGTAGAAAAGCCGGCCTGTCAGCCGGCTTTTCTTTTGGCGTTTGTACATTTTAAAGTAGACTATCGTTTGCATTATCGGCTTAAGTTAGCTGGCTCATGTGCATGGGCATTCCCGGGTTTGGCTCCGCCAAACCAGGAAAGCCGGATAGCGGGCGACAATCGTGGATTACTTTTTTTTGAATAGATCGACATAAACCTGCTTGCCGGACAGAAATCCATTGACTTGAACAAACCCAATGAGGTAAGACATAAGCAGGATGACCATACATCCTTTCATCTGATTTCATTGTTTTGAGGAATTTTAGTTTATGAATAAGACCGAGGATAATCGCGTCAGGATCTTTGATACTACGCTGCGTGACGGCGAACAGTGCCCTGGAGCAAGCATGAACCTGCGTGAAAAACTAGAAGTGGCCCACCAGTTGGCTAAATTGAACGTTGACATCATCGAAGCAGGCTTTCCGATTGCTTCGCCAGGCGATTTCGACGCGGTCCAGGCCGTGGCCACGGAAATTCAAGGTCCGACCATAGCCGGGTTGGCGCGCTGTGTCGAGAAGGATATCCAGCGTTGCGCCGAAGCTGTCGCTCCGGCCGGCGATCGGGGGCGTATCCATGTTTTCCTGGCCACTTCGGCCATTCATCGTCAATACAAGTTGAAAAAGGCCAAGGACGAAATCATCAAAGCGGCTGTCGCAGGCGTCAAAGCGGCGCGCAAGCTGGTCAACGATGTCGAGTTCAGCCCTGAGGACGCTGCGCGGACCGAACCCGATTTTCTGGTGGAAGTGGTGCAGGCGGTTATCGAGGCCGGCGCCGGCACAGTGAATATACCCGACACTGTGGGATACGCGATTCCCTCTGAATTCGGCGGGTTGATCGCCTACCTGTTCAAACATGTCAAGGATATCGCCAATGTCGTCATCAATGTTCACTGCCACAACGATCTGGGGCTGGCCGTGGCCAACTCACTGGCAGCGGTCCAAAACGGTGCACGCGGAGTCGAATGCACCATCAACGGACTTGGAGAACGCGCGGGCAATTGTTCTCTGGAAGAGATCGTCATGGGCATCCACACTCGCGCCGATGCGTTGGGCGTCTGGACCCGGATCCAGACCCCTGATCTGTACCGGGCCAGCCGCCTGGTCAGCCAGGTCACGGGCATGGTGGTCCAACGCAACAAAGCCATTGTCGGCGGCAATGCATTCGCCCACGAAGCCGGCATCCACCAGGACGGGATGCTCAAGCATCGCGAAACCTATGAAATCATGAAACCCGAGGACGTAGGCATTCGCGAGTCCGAACTGGTCTTGGGCAAGCATTCGGGTCGCCACGCATTCAGCGACCGGCTGGCGAAGATGGGCTTTAAACTCAGTCCCGATGAACTGGAGCAGGCCTACGACGCATTTATCCGCTTGGCTGATAAGAAAAAGCATGTTTACGACGATGACCTGGTCGCTATTATTCAAGGCCAATTCACCGAAATTCCCCAGGCGTTTATGCTCGAATACCTGCATGTCTCGGCCGGCACTGGCATCGTGCCCACCGCAACGTTGCGACTGCGCCATGACAACGAAGTGATCCAGGACGCTGCCTGCGGCGATGGCCCCGTGGACGCAGCTTTGAAAACGATTGACCGCATATCCGGCATTCAAGGCAATGTGCTCGATTACTCACTCCAGGCGATCACCAAGGGCAAAGACGCTCTGGGTGAAGTCAGTATCCAGGTCGCGTTCGACCAGGAAACGGTCTGGGCCAAAGCCTCCAGCACCGACATCATCGAAGCCAGCACCAAAGCCTATATCAACTGTCTCAACCGTTTCGTGTTCTGCAAGAAACAATGCGCTGATAAGGCCGCGGAGGACACGCCATGAACGTGACGATCAGCGGATACACCAAAGTTTTTGCCGTGCTGGGTCATCCCATCGGTCATACGCTTTCGCCGATCATGCACAATGCAGCCATAACCACCTTGGGTATGGACGCGATCTACCTGGCTTTTAATGTCGCGCCGGAAAAACTACCCGTTGCGCTCGAAGCCATGCGCGATATGGGATTGGGCGGCGTCAACTTGACGATCCCGTTGAAAGAAGTGGCGTTTCGGCATCTGCGGGAACTGGACGATTCTGCCCGTTCGTTGGGCGCGGTCAACACGGTCGAATTCGGCGAGCACGGCCTGGTGGGCCATAATACGGATGGCTATGGTTTTCTCAAGGCTATGGATGAGGCGTTCGATCACCGCCTGATCGCCGATGCTTCGGTTTTCGTGCTGGGCGTCGGCGGCGCCGGACGCGCAGTGGCCATTACCGCGGCCTGTGCTGGAGCTGCGCGCATCATCCTGAGCGACCTCAACGAGGCGCTCCCACCCAAGGTCGCCGCTGAAATAAGCGAGCAGGTCGGCGCAACACAAGTTGATGTGGCACAAGGCATTGACGAACAACTGCGGATCGCGCCTGAAGCAGACATCATCGTGCATGCAACACCGGTCGGTATGAAACCGGATGATGTCGCGCTCTGGCCGGCGTCGGCGTTTCGACCCGGGCAATGCGTTTTCGATCTGATCTACATGGTTCCTGAAACGGTATTCATGCAATCCGCGCTGGAAGCCGGCGCTGACGCGGCAAACGGACTGGGCATGCTGCTGCACCAGGGCGCGCGCGCTTTTGAAATCTGGACCGATGCGCAACCTCCGGTGGAGGTAATGCGCACGGCGTTGCAAAAGGCGGTGTATACTTGATAACTTTCATCTATTTCTATGCGTATTTATGGATTTTCATTCTGGGTGCCTGCATCGGCAGCTTTTTAAATGTGTGCATCTGTCGCATGCCGGAAGAGGAATCGATCGTCTGGCCGGGTTCGCACTGTCCTTCGTGTCAAACTCCGATCGCCTGGTACGACAACCTGCCAATCATCAGCTATATCAGACTCTGGGGCCATTGCCGCCATTGCCATACCGTGATTTCGCCGCGCTATCTGGTGGTGGAAGTGTTGACGGCAACCCTGTTTCTCCTGATCTATTTTAGATTTGGCCTGGCCGTGACGACCGCCATCTACTGGCTGTTCTGCGCAGCCATGATCATTGCTACTTTTGTTGATTTCGAACATACCATCATACCCGATACTGTAACCATTGGCGGAATTCTCGTCGGTTTGCTGCTGAGCGTTTGTTTTCCGCAACTGCACCCCAATGCGCAACCGAGTTCCATGATGATGTATAACACAATGGCCAAATGGAGCATTGACTGGAACCTGCATCTGCGAGCGCTTCTTTCCTCCGGATTTAGCGCGGCGCTGGGCTTCGGCATTCTGTGGCTGGTACGCTTCATAGGCCAGCTCGTTTACAAACAAGAAGCCATGGGATTCGGCGACGTCAAGCTGCTGGGCGCGATCGGTGCGTTCCTGGGTTGGCGCGCAGTGCTGTTTACCATCGTGGTCTCTTCTTTTCTAGGCACGATAGTAGGCGTCATGCTCATTATCGCCTGCGGCCAGGGATGGCGCAGCAAGATCCCCTACGGCCCCTACCTGGCGACCGCAGCTCTGATATGGATCCTGTCCGGACCCGAGCTGATTGACATCTACATAAGCTGGATGCAATCAAGGATGCTATGACCAAACGGACCAACATCATATTGACGGGATTCATGGGCACAGGCAAAACCACGGTGAGCCGGATGATCGCGAAGAAGCTGAACATGGACTTTGTGGATATGGACACCCTGATCGAGCAGCGCGAGCAGTGCAAGATCTCGGAGATATTCGCCAACCAGGGCGAATCCCATTTCCGCGCCCTGGAACGCGCCTTGGTCCAGGAACTGGCAGCCGGATCCAACCAGGTCATCGGCACTGGCGGCGGCGTGGTGCTCAATCCGGACAATATTCGCGATTTCGAAGCCGGCGGCATCGTCATCTGCCTGGTGGCTTCACCTGAAACGATTCTCAAACGCGTCAGTCGCCACTCCCACCGACCTCTGCTCGAAGACGCTGATAAGGGAAACAAAATCATGCAACTGCTCGAAAAGCGTCACGCTCTTTACGACGCCATCACGCACAAAATCGACACATCCAGCTTGGTTCCGGGACAAGTTGCCGACATGGCCATCGCAATTGCCAACGAAAACGGGTGACCAGCCTGATACGCGAATCAAAAAAATGAATTATGACGCTTTACATTTTTTTTTAAAATCGTATATTGTGCGGTTTAATCGAGAAAAAAGAAAGAATTAGAGAGAAGAATAGGGAAAGACGATCAGGGTATGGATACAGTAACGAAATCGACGATAAAGAATGAGTATCAGCTTCACAACCGGGATACGGGTTCGGTGGAAGTTCAGGTCGCGATCTTGTCCGGTCGCATCAAGGAATTGACGGAGCATCTGAAAAAGCATAAGAAGGACAACAGTTCTCGGCGCGGTTTGATTATGATGGTCAATAAAAGACGCCGTCTCCTGGACTATGTCTCTAAAAAGAACAAAGACCGCTACAAAAACCTCATCAAACGTCTCGGACTACGCCGTTAATCCATCACACACACACACTGCGGGGGCAAAACCGGCAAACGGACATTTGCCCCGCCGGCCAACCAAGCATATGAACTGGCGACGAGTTTACCATGAGACAAGGGTTGGCCGAATAACATCAAAAGGAAAAGTATGAATAACACCATTAAGGTCGAATGCGATCTGGCCGGCGTCCCGCTTGTTTTTGAAACAGGTTTGCTGGCTCAACAGGCCCATGGGGCTGTTACGGTTCAACTGGCCGATACCATCCTGTTCTCAGCGGTAACGGTTACTTCAGAGCCGCGGAAAGGAATCGATTTCTTTCCCATGCAAGTGGAATATCGTGAAAAATTTTATGCTGCCGGTCGATTTCCGGGCGGCTATTTTAAACGCGAGGCCAAACCATCCGAGAAAGAAGTCATCACCGCGCGCGTCACTGACCGCCCGCTACGCACGCTCTTTCCGGAAGGTTATTACAATGACGTGCAAATCAACAACATGTTGTTGAGCGCCGACACCGAATACGAAACCGATGTGTTGAGCATCAATGCGGCCAGCGCGGCGCTGACGATTTCCGAGATCCCGCTGTTGAAAACCATTGGCGCGGTGCGCATCGGTCGCATCAATGGCGAACTGATCGTCAACCCGACCCAGAGCCAACTAGCGGAAAGCGATCTGAACCTGGTTTACGTGGGCTCAGAAGATCTGCCACTCATGATTGAAGGCAGCGCCAAAGAAATCAAGGAAGCCGACATGCTGGCAGCCATGAAGCTGGCCCATGAGAGTATCCAGCCCATTATCCGGGCGCAATACGAACTGCGCTCGAAATTGGGCCTGGGCGAGAAAGTGATCCCGCACAATCCTGTTCCAGCCGAATTGATGCAAAAACTCAGGGAACGCGGCGGTGCGGAACTGGAAGGTTTACTCGATATCAACGACAAAAAGGAACGCGACACCAAGGTTGGCGAACTCAAACAACGTCTTAAAGACCAGTTGCTCGAGGAAGATCCGGACTTGGCGGATGAAGTGTTCCGCAGGGGATTCGATGAATTCGAGATCGGCATCGTGCGTTCACTGGTCCTGGATAAAGGCAAACGCATCGGCGGGCGCGCTTTCGACGAACTCCGTTCGCTTTCGGCCCAGGTAGGCATTCTGCCGCGTGCGCATGGCTCGGCGCTGTTCAATCGCGGAGAAACGCAGACGCTCGGGATTGTGACCCTGGGCCCAACCTCCGACGCCCAGGAAATGGATGCGCTGACTGGCGGCCCGGATCAGAAGATGTTCTACCTGCACTACAATTTCCCGCCCTATTCCGTGGGTGAAGTCGGTCGTCTGGGCGCCACCAACCGGCGTGAAATCGGCCATGGCAACCTGGCCGAGCGCGGTCTGCGTCAGGTCATGCCCGACAATTACCCGTACACGGTGCGCCTTGTTGCGGAAGTCATGGGATCCAACGGTTCCTCCTCCATGGCCAGCGCAACCGCGGGCACGCTTGCACTGATGGATGCCGGCATTCCGATCAAACGCCCGGTCGCCGGCATCTCCATCGGCCTGTTCACCGGTGAAAACAAAGCCCAGTTGGTCACCGACATCCTCGGCGCCGAAGATCATTGCGGCGACATGGATTTCAAAGTGACCGGCACCCGTGAAGGCATCACGGCTTTTCAGGTGGATCTGAAGATTCATGGACTGCCCTGGGACCTGGTGGAAGGCGCTTTCAACATGGCGCGCGATGCTCGTTTGAAAATCCTGGATTACATGCAAACCATCATCTCCGAATCACGTCCGGAACTGTCCTGCTATGCCCCACGCATCCGCGTGCTCAAGATTCCCACCGACAAGATCGGCATGCTGATCGGGCCGGGCGGCAAGAACATTAAACGCATCACCGACACATGGAACGTACAGATCGACATTGAGGACGACGGTACGGTCAATGTGTTCAGCACAGACAAACAGGCCATGGACGGTGCCGCTGCCGAGGTCGAGTTGATTTCCGCGGAAGCGGAAGTGGGCAAGATATATCGCGGGAAGGTCACCGGTGCCAAGGAATTCGGCGCATTTGTCGAAATTCTTCCCGGCAAAGAGGGACTGGTCCATATTTCCGAAATGGCCAATTTCCGCGTGCGCGATGTAGAAGACATCTGTAAAATCGGCGATTCTATGTGGGTTAAATGTATTGGTTTGGAAGAGAACGGCAAAATCCGGTTGAGCCGCAAAGCAGCCCTGGACGAGAAAGATCAGGAAGCGCGCGGTGATAACGACGGCGATGACAGTGGACAGGATAAGGATCGCCACGATGAGGGTCATCGTCAGGATGATGACCGTCGTCATGATCAGCGCAATGACGACTGCCGGCGCGATGGCGGTCGCGACAGTGGGCGACGCCGGCGCCGGCGATAGCGGGGAAAACAGATATAACGAAAAATTTCGCTCATCATGGCTTGGATAGTCAGGCCGACGATTCTTCGCCTCATCGCGACGGCGATGTTGTCCTTGTGCGCTATGAAATCATTCGTAAGTTAGGACGCGGCGGCACGGGCATTGTATACCTGTGCCGTGATTCCTTGCACAAAGGGCTTCTCGCGCTGAAAAGGATCGACCTTGACAAACCCCATGCCGGGAACCAGGACCAGATCAGCCTTTCTTTCAACATCGCGGCCAAATTACGCCATCCCCATATCGCCAGTTTAATGCAACTGGAACTGGATCCGGAGCAAAACGCCGTTTATCTGGTCATGGAGTATATTCAAGGCATGCATCTGCACGATTATTGCAGGTCGCAAGGAGGATCATTGCTGCCGCGACAAGCCCTGCCCATCGTAAAGCAAATAGCATCGGCTCTGGATTATGCTCATGGCAAACGAATTATGCACAGAGACATCAAGCCGTCCAATATCATGCTCCAGGATCCAGATCAGCAGGTGGTCATCCTTGACTTTGGTCAGGCCGCACCGATTTATCCCCATCCAGAGGATGCGGCAAGCGTGCCCTTTCGCCGTATGGGCACGTTTGCCTACATGGCGCCCGAGCAATGGCGTGATCGATACCAGGACGCGCGAACAGATCAATATGCCTTGGGTGTTGTAACCTATGAGTTGCTCTGCGGACAACCGCCTTTCATGGACGACAATGTGGAAAAGCTGGCAAAAGCCGTTTTACAGGATGAACCGCCGCGGATTGAACACATTCCGGAATACGCATGGCTGGTGTTGCTCGGCGCACTGGCCAAAGAACGCGATGAACGCTTCCCTTCCTGCCGTGCTTTTTACAAGGAACTCGATATGGCCTTTCGTCGAAGGTCGCCTCTTGCATCCTGGCTGCGGAAACTGGACGAAAAAACGCTCGAACCGGAAAATCCCATCCGTCACGACCACTGGACCCTGGTCTATGCAGCGCTCTGCCTGTGCCTGATGATCGGTATTGTCGTTCTGGGCGGCTGGAAAGTGTATCAACGTTATCTTAAACACAACAGGCAGGACCCGCAAAACCCGGGCATGTCATCAACCAACCATCCTGCATGATCTGCATCTCATTTTCTTGCAATGTTTTGCGTTTATTTTAGGGCGCGCTTTTTCTGGTTCAGGATCAAGTCTGGCCAAAGTGAAATGTCTGGGCATTTGAGCGAAGCTGTGCTAGTTTGCCTAATGCAAAGACGATAACATGGCTGGTGATGATTGCACTATGTATAACCTTTTTTGGGGGATGGGTTCTAAGGAAAGCCATCCCGCTGATCGCGGCGAGATAGTTCAGCGCAAATAACCCTTTGAAAACGAGTTTGATACGTTTATATTATTAAGCGTATGGAAATTGAATTCCAGATCAGTAATCTCGGCGAAAGATACGAGATGAAAAAACTGCTTGGGACAGGCGGTATGGCCACGGTTTACAAAGCCTGGGACAACCATTTGCAGCGCAATGTTGCCATAAAACGCCTGCACAATGCCGACGCCAGCGACAGCGAAACGATTCAAAGCATGTGGAAGGAGGCCATGACCACGGCTTCGATCCAGCATCCGAATATTTTGACCATATACGATTTCGGCATTGACGAACAAGGGCCATACGTGATCATGGAGTTCATTGACGGGAAAACCGTGGAAGAGCTGGTGGACAACGATTTGTATGATCTCGAGTCTTTTCGCGACGCCATTTTCCAAACCCTGAACGCCTTGGTTTCTGCCCATCGCGTCAATCTTTTGCACCGCGACCTGAAACCGCAAAACATCATGGCTTCACGCCTTTTGTCCGGTGGTCTGCAATACAAAATCCTGGACTTTGGGCTGGCCAAATTCGCCGCCAAACCTACAGAACAAACCGTCAAGCATGACATGATTCGCGGTTCGGTTTACTATATGTCGCCGGAGCAACTGCTGCGTCAACCTTTGGACATCCGCAGCGATATCTATTCCATGGGCTGCGTCTATTACTACATGCTCACTGGTCATCTGGCCTTTAACGGTGAAAACCTTGGACAAGTTGTTGCATCCCATCTTCAGCACACGGTTGTACCGTTGCAGGAAATACGTGCGGATTTGCCTAATCCGATCCTGAATTGGGTGATGAAAATGATTCGCCTGGACGCTGCCAAGCGGCCGCAAACTGCGGAAGAGGCTGCCGAATCGTTCAAGCAGGCCATGGCGCATGCGGAGCGCCCCAAAACCATCAGCTTTCTGGAACACACGAATCAACGGCAATCGGAAGAACCTGTCGCTTCTACCAAACCAAGGTTGGTGGTCAAGAAGAAAGGGCCAACTTCAAAGCACATAGTCAAAAAGACAGGCAAAGCAACTGTTCGTCAGCGTCGACGTTTCGGCAGCACGGATCTGCGTAAAACGTCATCCAAAATTCCACGAAAACATTCCTCCGAATTGTCGTCACGTTCAGCCACTTCGGAGATTCGCCGCAAAAAAATGTCAACAGGGAACATTCCCCATGACAGCCGACGATCAGCCTGGTGGCTGGGCCTTTTGCTGGTTATGCTGATGATTACGCTGCTGGCCGGTTTGCTCTATTTCTTAAAAGAACAAAAGGACCGTAAAGCGACACCCCCTTCCCCCGCAACCCCGCAAACACTCTCTTTCATTACGGAAAACGCTCATCTCGATGAGCCGCCCCTGCCCAAATCCAATCCGTTCAAAGGCCATACCCACGTGATGTTCATCCAGTTCAAGGGATACGAGGATCGGGAACCGCTGGTCGATTTCCCTGTTTTGATCACATTGAACCGCCACACGAGCGGCCTGGATTACCGCCAGTTCGCTGACGAGCAAGGTCGCGATCTGCGTTTTTGTGACGCTCAAGGCAAACGTGAACTAGCCTATGAAACGGAACAGTGGAACATACTCGGCAACTCGCATATTTGGGTCAAAGTGCCTGTATTACGCAAAGATACGTATATCTGGGCGTATTGGGGCAACCCTTCGCCCCAACCCGTCGCGGATAAGACAAGCGTATGGGATAAGCATTACCGTGCGGTCTGGCACATGAATGACGATAAGGACGCCACTGACAATAAAGTAATAGTAGAAACATCAGGAATCATCAAACGCTCAACCAAAGGGGTGGCCGGAGGCGCCATGGATTTTCTGCCGCAGCCGTCCTACATGAATACCCGGCTATCGCTGAATACCAGCGATGACAACACCATCTCCGGATGGGTGTTGCTGCGTCAGGAGCAACGCATGTGCCAATGGGTAGGTTCATATTTCACCAACTACTGCTACACGGGCATTGACGAAGAGGGCAAGGTGGTTTACGGCTATGCCAATACAGAGACGACTGGTAATAAACTGCCCGAATACCGCAATGCTTGGCTCCACTGGGCCCTGGTTGCGAAACAGGGCAAAGCTACCATGTTTTTGCAGGGAAAACGCGTGGGTACCTGTTCCTACCAGGGACAGGGCGAACAGGCGAATACGCTTTTCCTGGGCGCTCGTCAGGGAAATGGCTCCGATGACGGCATACCCAGCTTTCACCTGAACGGTTTGCTGGACGAAGTCCGCATCAGTGCAGGCAAAGCGCGTTCCGAAGGCTGGATCAAGGCCTGTTTCTACAACCAGGCCAACAACACCGCTTTCACCACTTGCGGTTCTGTCAGGAAATTAAAATAGCGAATCGATGTAAAGCGGGCATGGTTGTTTTTTTCTTACATTCAGATATTGTACACCAATAACGAGACGATTAAGATGAATTCAATATGAAAATCTGTGTGTTCACGGACAGCTTTCTTCCATACATATCCGGTGTGAGTTTTGCCGTTCTCAACCAGGTCAACGAACTGGCAACTCGCAAAAACAAGGTTTCCATATTCAGGCCAAAACCACTCAGCCACAACAAGAAACGCAACTGCGAAATCCACTCGTCCGTCAAAATCCACGATGTGCCTATATCGATCCCGACCTGGACCATCCCTAATCTCAACATTGCGGTTCCCTCCGTTGTTTCCACATACAACATCGTGAAACGCATCAGGCCTGACATCATCCATGTGAACACGGAATGGGGCTGCGGTTGGGAAGGTGTGCTGGTGGCCAAAATGCTCAGCATCCCGGTGGTCGGCACTTTTCATACGTTTTATGCCGAACCCGACTACCTGAAGCATTTCGGAATTCCGGATTCCAAAACCACCCAGGAGATTATGTGGAAATACTCGGTCTTTTTCTACAACCAATGCCAGACGATCATCAGCCCTTCAAAAGCGGTACAGGAGCAATTGCTGAACAAAGGCATCTATAGCGAACCGATCATCCTGTCCAATGGCATCAAGCTTCCGGCCCTGCATCCGGCGGATGCTATCAAGGTTTTACGCAAACGCTACGCTATTCCTGGCCCCAGCATGATCTACATCGGTCGTGTTTCCGATGAAAAATCCCTGGACATCGTGGTTAAAGCATTCAGTCGGATTCTTCCCGGTATGCCGGATTGCCGCTTGATCATTGTCGGCGACGGCCCTGGCGATGCCAAACTGGACCGGCAGATAGAGGAACAAAACGTACAACATGCCGTCATGCGGCTGGGTTCCATGGAGCATGACCGACTGATCAATGAAAACATCCCCTTGCTGGGCGACATTTTTGTGACAGCCAGCACAACCGAAAACCAGCCGATCAGCATCCTGGAAGCCATGACGTTTCAGATGCCCATTATCGGCGCGCGTGCCAAAGGCATTCCCGAATTGGTCAAGGATGGCGTCAACGGCGCACTATTTGAACCGGACAACGTCGACCAGCTCAGCGTGATCATGGCTAAATTATTGCGCGAACCGGAAACGCTGCGCACAATGGGAGACGAATCGGCCCGCATGGTCCAAAACCACAGCATCCAGAACGTGGCCGAAAAACTGGAAGCCATATATCGCGAAACCGTACTGGATTATCGCCGCAACAAGCGCGAAAAAGCCTACGCATAAACGGCTATGGGTCCCATTCATCATAGCCCAACTTTTTGCGCAGGTGCAGGATGCGTTCGCTAGCTTCGATGATGCGAACCAAGCTCGTGTTGGTGTATTGCGTTGGTTTCGGCGCTTGTACTTCCAGTGTCTGTATCTTGGCGCCGCCATCATCCGATCCCCATTTCCATTGAAAAGACGAGGGCGGGCTATAAGCGCGCACTCCTTCCGGCTGCTCAGAACCGATGAATTCAAACAGGCGTGCGGTTTCTTCCACCGGATTTTGAACGAGCGATTCGTAGCGTACACGAATAAACTGTTCCTGATCATGCTCTTCCAGAGCCAGCAGATTCTCATAGGTCGCAGTCCAGTAACGCTCGGCCAGAAAACGATGACCGCAAGATGGAAAATGCGGGGCAAGTCCGCGGAACACCATTTTGTGCAATGACCGCACGGTTTCATAGACATCGCGGATCAGCACGATCTTCTTGATCCTGGGAAACGGCGGTAGGTGTGGATAGGTCGTTAGCTCATTGAACCACGAAGGACGCTTGAGCACAACGATGCGTTCTCGGCTCAAATCGCGCATTTTCTTGAAATCATGGGGGCCGGTATAGCGCTGGAAGTTGGTTTCAGGCAGATTTGACACGTCCGGCGCAACAGCCAACAGCGCCTTGAGCAGCGTCGATCCCGTTCGCATGGCGGAGAGAATCAAAACAATGGTTTTGTCCACAGGGGTTTGATTTTGTTCTGTCATCATCATGACATAATGTTTAAGTGCTGTCATCGAATGCAATATAAAAAGAGAACTAACTGCTTCCAAAGCCGTTCGACCGATATTGAAACAGAGGCATCAGCTTAATAGAAAAAAACGGCGAGCAAATATCTTGCACAGAAAATTAACAGGTTTTATTATGAAAACCAGATGGAAAAAAACGATAGTAAAAAGCACTTACCCCTGGGTGACAAGGATTTTCGTCCTATCATCAGGAATTATGTGACCACCAACGGATTGTTCAAGCCCAGCGTGTTTTATTCGCGGCATACGCATACTTGGTGGGAAGTTGTGTTCTACACCCATGGCCAGGGTGTGCTGACCATGCCTACACGGGACATCCCGTTCAAACAAGGCACAGTGGTCTGTATCCCGCCCAACACCTCTCATGGCGAGCGATCAGAAGAAGGTTTTGAAAACCGCTGGGTGGCTATCGAAAAGCTGGAAACCACGGAGCCTATCCCCGTCTTCCAGGTTCCGTTGCAACATCCTGTTTACCAGTTGCTTCCTATTTTGCATGTCGAATCGCGACTGGAACATCCCATGACCGAAGTCGTTGTGCGTAACCTGTTCAACACTTTCATGGCTTACCTGCATGAATGGCTGGCCACCAACTACCACCTGCAACTGGTCATCCAGTTGAAGCGCAAAATCATCGGCGGCATCCAGAACCCGGAATTCAAAGTGACGGATGCCATGGACGATATTCCCATGTCGCGGGATCACCTGCGCCGGATCTTCAAAAACATCGTAGGCTTGAGTCCCAAGACCTACCTGACCGAACAGCGGATGGAACACGCCAAGGAATTGCTCCAGATGGGCCTGAGCATCAAGCAGACCGCGGATGCCGTAGGCCTTCCCGATCCTTACCACTTTTCCCGCGTTTTCAGCCAGACGCAGCAGCTCAGTCCATCCGCCTACAAAAAGAAAAACATCAAATCAGCGACAGTACGGGCTACGTAAAGCGCAATCCAGCCCGTTAACGGACTGCGTAAAAGCGGTTTATTCACTTTTTGCTCAGGCGGATGACATGTCTGCTGGTCAGTGCCATGTACAGACTGTCGCCAGCCGTAGTCTTTGCGCACCGGTGAAACCAGATACCTTCCAGGAAACCGCCCGGAGCAAACAAATGCGTTTCCTCCCCTTGCTGCTGCTCCACCGTGCGCCTTTTAGTCCCAGATTAAGGATCCCGCGATCATCAGAGATCGGATCTCGCGGAACCCGCT
>CAZOLK010000113.1:0-12172 GCA_964580325.1 uncultured Verrucomicrobiota bacterium
CAACACCGGAACAGGCGGCGCATCCTCTTTTTCCACGATCCGAGGTCTATCGCCGGTTCATGAACCTGCCCACTCTCAACTCCTTCCCATCTACGCCTTCAGCCCTATCTGGCGCTCCCACAGGCACAGGTTAGCCAGCGGCCAGAGCGCCATGGCCGAGGCGTGCTGGTTTGCCGTGGCCAACAGATGCTCCAACGCGCCCTGGTCGAAATAGCGTTGCATCAACGGCGAGGCGCGCAGCGCATCAGCGACCGTGCCGGACAGGTCGCTGCCGATCCAGTCCAGTACGGGTACGGGAAAACTCATCTTGCGCCGGTCCAGGATGGTTTGCGGTACGTGATCGCGGAAGGCTTCGCGCAACAGCGTTTTGGAGATAAGCAGGCGATCACGGTCGATCTCGGCTATGTTCAGCAATTCCGCGCGCTGCCGGGCCTGCTCATCGCGCCAGATATATTTATAGTGGTCCGGCAGTTGAAAAAGGTATTCGGCCAGGCGGTGGTCGGTAAAGGGGACGCGCGCTTCGATCGAGGCGGCCATGGTGCTGGAATCGACCCGGAACAGCAGTCCTTCCAGGTTGACCCGCGCATGTATGTGCAGGTGTTTGTCCAGGGTCGAACAGCGGTCGACGCGGTGATAGAGATCACGATAAAAGCTTAGCATGGCCTCGTCCCCGTTCAGCGCGGCCCAGGTTTCCGGCTTGAACAAGCGCTGCTTGGCGTCAGGCGCGATCCAGGAGTTGAGCCGGAAATGGTGATCGGTATGATCCGGCAGCCAGGTGGTGCGATACAGGCGCCGCATGGCGCGGTCGACCATGCTGAGCCGTTCGCCGGACCGCGGCGCGGCGCGCCGGGCGCGGTCATAGTCCCACGCCGAAAAATGAGGCATCACGTAGCCGCCACACACCTCGTCCGCGCCTTCGCCACTGAGCGCTACGGTATATTCGTGCTTCAACGCTCGGGCAAGCCGGTAAATGCAGGGCTCGTTGTAGGTTGACAGCGGCAGTCCTTTTTCACGGATCAAAAAGCGCCAGTCCGCGGCATAATCGGCGGACTGCAAGTGGATTTCGCGACATTGCATGCCATAGTGCCGCGCAGCTTCGCGCACGAACGGCCATTCGTTGAATCCTTCCCGGTCATAGCCGACACTGTAAGCGTGAAACCGGCCGCCGGTCAGTTGACTGGCCAGCGCCGCAATCACGCATGAATCCAGACCTCCGCTGAGAAAGCCGCCGAGAGGCACATCGCTGACCAACTGCTCGTTCACGGCCTGACTCATTAATACGCGAAACTGCGTCAACGCATCTTCCTTGGCCGGTTGCTCTTTTTCGTCAGGCGCCAGCACGGGTATCGACCAGTAGCGCACCGGTGATGCGGCAGGCGTGTTTCGCCGGATCACCACGTATTCGCCCGGTTGCAGTGCGTGGATGCCGCGGATCAATGTACGCCGGTCCAGTGTCGTGCGAATGGTGCTGAGGTAGTGCGAAATAACCGCCAGGTCCGGTTCAGGATCGCGGTTGCGGAGGTAGAGCATGGCGTTCATGCCGGATGCGAAACACAACTGGTCACGGTCCAGGCTGTAAAACAACGGTTTGACGCCGAGCCGGTCACGCGCCAGCATCAGGGATGGGCACCGCGGATCGAACACGGCCAGGGCAAACATGCCGGAGCAGCGTTCCAGGCAGGCGGGACCCCATTTCACATAGGCCTGTAGAAGCACTTCGGTATCGGACCAGGTCTTGAAAACCACGCCCTCCGCTTCAAGGGCTTGCCGGATTTCGCGGAAATTGTACACTTCGCCGTTGTAGACCAACACGCAGCCGGTCGCTTCGTCGCGCATGGGTTGCTTGCCAGCGGTCAGATCGATGATGGCCAGACGCCGGTGCCCCAGGGCCACGCCGGGTGCGGAAAAAAAGCCTTGGTCGTCAGGTCCGCGCAGAGCCATGCTGCTCATGGCCCGGCGTACGGCAAGCTCCGTCACATCTGGACGTTCGTCCAGGTTGAATATGCCGGCTATTCCACACATAATAGGCGGTCGTCAAAAGGCAAGTCGTGAAAACGTTTCCAGAGCAGGTTCCGGTCAAGCGCCGCGGTTTCAAGCACGTGTACGATGCGCTGGGCAGCCTTGCCGTCGCCATAGGGATTGTCCATGCCCGCGAGCGCCGTGCGAAACGCCGGCGTCAATGCCTGGCGCAGAGCTACGACAATGTCCGCGCGCGCGCAGATGGCATCGATCACATTGGCGCCATGAAATCGGCCTTTTTGCCGGTCGCCGATGTTGACCACAGGCAAGCCGAACGAGGCAGCTTCGATCAGACCGCTGGACGAATTTCCGGCCATGGCTGCCGCGCATTGCATCAGGCCAAAATAGGCGCGCGCGCCAAGATGCTTGACCAGCAGAATCGACGAACGGGTTCGGGCGTAAGCCTCAATGGCTTCGATGATCGCGTCAGCGCCCATATCCTGGTTGGGATAGGTCAGCACAACGGGCAGAGCGATCTCGTCCAGCGCGGAAAGCAATTCCTGAATATGCCGCCCGGTTTCTCGCCACTGCCGTGTGACGGGGTGGAATGTAACCATCAACGGCGCTGGATCAAGCGGAAAATTCAACTCTCGTGACAGGGATGCGCGGTCGGGTAATGCCATGGAATTCAGCAGGTCCAGTCCGGGTGCGCCACAAACCGTAATCCGCCAAGGCTGTTCACCCATCTGAACCAGACGCCGGCGAAAAGATTCGGCAGCCACACAATGAAGGTGGCTCAACTTGGTGATCGCATGGCGGAACTGGTCATCCATGGCGCCCTCGCTGATTTCCCCGCCGTGTAGATGCACCAGCGGAATACCCAGCGGTACGGCAGCCGCGGCAGCGGCAAACATGTCGAACCGGTCGCCCAGCACCAGCAGCAGGTCCGGCCGGCGCCGGGCCAGCGCTTGCGCAAACGCACTGACCGCTTCGCCCATGGTTGCGGCCACATCCTGGTCAGCATCGCCTTTACGCGCAAACGGCACGGGAATCGGGGTAAACCCGTCCCGCGTCATGGCTTTCGCCGTGGAGCCGAACTTGGCGTCCCAATGCGCACCGGCAGCAAAAAGCAGCACAGAGAGCCGATCAGAGGCCTGGATGGCACGCAAAACAGGCAGATAGATCCCGTAATCCGAACGTCCCACTGAAATGACACCGATGTTGCGCATGAGCAGGCTGTTAGCAACTCCTATTCCGCGGGGTCAGTTGCGGTTGCCAGGTTGTGCTGGTGCTCGCTGAAATGGATCCGGTTGAACAGGTTTTCTATTTCCAGGGCCAGGTTGATGTTGTGCACGATACAGTGCTCCGTGCCCTTTAACTGGACCGGGGCAAAGTTGAGAATACCGCGGATGCCGCCGTCCAGCAGGGATTCCAGGACATGGGCTGTAGCGTTTTCCGGCACGGCCATCACGGCCACGGTGATGTCGTGTTCGCGTATGAATTGGGCCATGGCATGGACATGCAGGATCGGAATAGACGCGTCGGGATTGATGACATCGCGATCATTATCAAACCCGGCGACAACCGTAATTTGCTCATGGACAAAACCGCTGTAATACAACAGCGCTGTCCCGATGCGGCCGCAACCGGCAATTATAATATGCCGAGGCTCATCTTTACCCAACAAGCTGTGCAGCTTGACGAGTAGGTCATCGATCTGATAGCCGCCACGTTTATTGCCCTTGAACCCAAAATAGGAAAAATCTTTGCGCACCAGCGAAGAGGAAACCCCGAGCGCATCCCCCAGGTTTTCAGAAAAAACCTTATCGAATCCAAGCGACTTCAAGCGGTAGAGCACGCTCTTATACTGCGAAAGCCGCTGAATCATGTCTTTGTTCATGTTTTTGTTCTCGCGATAACAATAAAGCCTGTTATACTTGCAACACATGCTACAGCATAACAAAAACAAGGCAAGTCGAAATAAATGAGGAATGGATGGCGCCATGCCAACAACGCCGCTAGATGGGATAGTTGGCCCTCAAAATGGCATGTTATTTTTGCGCACGTCCTAACCCAGGAAAGCCATCAACACTTCGGAGTTGCGCGATTCTTCGACGATATGATCGACGGTATCGGAGATGTCTTTGACGGTCAGCCCGATTTTGAGCCAGATTTTCTGTTGCAGCGAAGGCGCGGTAGTGTCGCCGCAGTCACCCAGTTTTTTCAAATTGCAGATATAATTGGCGCAATGGCAGAGCATGCAGATGTCGCGATATTCGACATCGGACGATTCCGGATCATGATGCCAGCGAATGACCTGGAGCAGCTCCTGGGATAAATTCCAGCGCATGCCCAGCCATGAACCGACCAGCGTATAATCCGCGCCCAGGATTTCCTGCTGCGCGTCGATCAAGGGCATGCCAGCGCTGTGCGCCAAGTCGATGGAGCGAATGAAATCGTCGTGAAAATACTGTTCGAGCACGATGATGCCAATGGTGTGCAACAAGCCCGCCAACTGGAGCAGGTCAGAGCTGTAGCGCTTGTTCAGCTTGGCCTTGGTTCGCTCGAACAACACCAGCATGGCAATTCCGGTGCAGATGCAATGCTTCCAGAACAATTCGCGGCTGAAATCGGTTTGGCCGGACTTGGGGAATGTGGAAAAGACCGACGTTGACATAGCGATGTTGCTGACGGCATTGAAACCCATGCGCGCTACAGCGAGTTGGAGCGAGGTTATTTGATCGCGTCCGCCGTACAATGGCGAGTTGACCACTTTCAGAATGCGTGCCATCATCGAGGGATCGTCTTCGATGATCATGGCAATACGATGGGCATCTGAACTGGGATCACGGATAGCTTCCCGCAGTTTTTCGATCACCACCGGCAAGGTAGGCAAATTCCTAACCTTCTCAAGCTTGCGAAGAATTTCCTGCTCTCTGTCCATCAAGCGTCCCGTATTTTAAAAACAAATTGACATTCACGACGACGTTAATAATGCATAATCCAAATGCTAAAGTCAACCAAAGGAGGCAAGAAAAACTATTTTGCTGTGTTTAATAGAATGCCCGGGGAAAGACCTTGCGCAGTGAATGCTTTTCCCGATCCAATGGTATAGGATTGCCGGTCAGAATCAACCGCTATTTCCTGGTTTTGGCAAGTTCCAGCAGGTCCTCGGGTACATGCGTCAGGGCATTGTGCGCTAGGTTGAGCAGGCTCAGTTTTTTTACGTGGGAGGCAGCGCAGTCAACCGGTTGCCGTAAAGATCCAGCCAGATGTCCCAGCCGGCTATGCTTTCCAGCAATTGCGTCAGCCGGTGCTCGCCCAGGTTGCAGAAGTTCAACTGCTTTAAAGCGCCGATGGATTCGGGCAGCGTCCGTAGTTCATTGCCCCATAGAATTAGTACGGTCAGGTTGTGTAAATCACCGATGGAATCCGGTAATTGGCGTAATCCTTTAAAAGAGCCGTCCTCCTGACGCGCGGAAATGCCGTAAGGTTCTGCCAGCTCTAGTTAAGGGCCTTAGCTTGCTGCGGATCATCACGCGCGACCTGACACGCGCCACCCGACAACATGCGACATGTGACACTCAAAATTTTTTGAAGATTTTGATTGATAATTGTAAGCTTTTGTTTTTTAAAATGTTAAGATGAAAATGAGAAAAGATTAAAATGTGTTGAAGCGAAAAGAATTTTCTTTTCGTCACGTTTTTGATCAGGCCAGTTAATTTAGTGTTGAATACGGTTGTTAAACAGATGGATGACATCTATTGGAAGAGTAAGCATAAGACAGTGGTTGTGTAAAACGGTGGCATGGCCCATTGCCAGGTGAGGTTGAACACCTTGGTCAAAAGGTCCATAGACATTGTATGTTAAGAATGTTGGCAACCTATGTCGGCGTGTACCTTCATCCAGAATTTATGGATGAATGGCTTCCTTATAAAGAAAGAAAGCCAGAAAAAAAATGAACAAGAAAGGGTCGTCATGAGAGACTACATACGTTTACCGCGTTCGCTTTGGACCTGTGTCCTGCTGGCGCTATTTATATGTCAGTGTACAGGTTGGATTCACGAAGCTGTCGCCATTGATCCTCAGCACGATGTGCGGGTAATCATTCACCCCGGCATCATGCCCAAGTCCATTCTGGGCACTTGGGATAGAAACGATTCGCCTCCAGGCGGTATTCGTTTGGCCTATGAAAATTATTACGAGAACTACTGGACCGAAAATTCCTACTTCCGCGCCGATGAGATAACCGGCGTCAAAGAGAATGGCTGGTATCCAGACACTAAAACGTTCGGCTGGGTCAATGTACCCTACCCCATGACACCCGGCGCCAAAGGCAAGGGGAATCCTTCGAATTTCGATATGTACGTCGACATCCTGTTCCGTAACGGCATCGGTGCCATTCCACCCTTTGAACCAAAGTTCCGCGGAAGTTCGTTCTGTTCCTCAGGCTGCGGTGAAATCCCTCACGAAGCGCCCAACCCGGTTGTCAACTACAATAACGATGGCTATATGTTCTATCGTTCCGTAAAAGATGGCGGAAATCCGCTGGTTGACGGCTGGTGGACCCCGGGTGAAGCATTTCGCGACGACAACGGCAACCGCCGCTGGGACGATTGGAGCGATTTTGAAGGTTGGTGGAACGCAGACAACACCAACGGTGTGCAGTTTTCCAGTTGTGGTGATCGCGCGGCACTGGCCTCACTTTACTACAGCAAACTCGGCACCAATTATGATGAATACCGCGGTGAGATTTTTGCGGATTATCTCAATAATACAGACTTGGATCAGGGCATCGTACAGGTTGACGAAAATGTACCGGTTATCGTTGCTGATGGTGTATCCAACAGGTTGTACATCGTACACAGCGAACTGGATCTTTCACCTCCCTGGAAAACCTGGAACGGCGCTGCCTGCAATTCTTGGGAAGGCGATTTTGACCACGAGCCGGCTGTGGAAAATGGTCTCTCCGGCGAGGCCACCTTTTCCTATCCGGCCAATGGCATGTTCGACTATAACATCAATCCATTAAGCGGCAGTCCCCTGGTTTACCGTGCCTTTAACCAGGACGGGACGATTCCAATGATCACGGATTTGATTAATGCCATGAACTACACTGTATGGGTCATTGATGGCGATATTGACAAACCTTACATGGGACCGAACGCCCTAACCGAAACCAATTTCAATGTCAGCCTTCTTCAAAAAATAGTGCCGCTCTATCAAGCCAGTGAATTGTTTGGCAGGATTTCACGCACCAATCAGTTGACCATGGTTGAATGGGAGGACACGGTCTCTCCTACCAGAAAAAACGGGACCTACGGAAAGTGGGACGCGGGTTATTATGGTGATCCTTTTGAGGATTTCCTGCGCTGGTGGCATTTCGACGAAGGCTCCATGTCCGGTGGCCTGGCTTGGAACACCCTTTTTTCCAACGATGTTACACGTTCCAAAAGCGAACTGTTTGGCTTGACTCCTGCGTCCTATAACACCTACATACAAAACAACTATCCCGGCAACGTGGCTGCCCTGCTTGCACGTACTGGCAACGGCACTTACGATGGGCCTGATGGTTGGAACGAATCCGGCAACAACAAGTTCAGGTTGACCGGCGTGGATCCTTTTCTTTCCGAAGGCATCATCTGGTGGGATCCCAACGGATGGTATTCCGATTTCTCCGACTGGTGGATTTCTACCTTCAACTCGTCGTCCTGTCCAGACAAGGGCAACGGTCCCATGCACAGCACCACGGCCGGCAGCGTGGATGCAACCTACAGGTTGTTCAGTGTTTACACACCCGCTACCATCTCGCAGATGGCCGCTGTTGAATACACGAACATTCTGGACGAGGTTACGGGCCAGTATCACCAGGAGCCGGTATCATGTTGGATTCCTGACCATAACGAAACCTGGAGCTACGATGCACCTCGCGAATTTCACGACCTGTCCTCCTCAATCTACCATTATCATGGCACAGGCGCGCCGCCTTCAAGTACATATTACCTTTTCGAGCAATACGGTTTGCCAGGCGACGGTATGTTCGGCGAACCGACCGATCCCATGAGTGATTCGGTGGTCGGGACGGACATTGCCGATCGCCCCATAGGACCAGGTATCGCACCCGACTATTTCATTTTTGTCAGCGGGCCACTGTCCTTTAACAGCCATGGTGAATACGCTTGGGATGCGGGCGATCAGGCAGCCTTTGAGTACGCCACCCGCCGCACTGACGGAACGGCGCTCACCGGCAACCAATACCGCGACACCAACCTGGACGGCGCCATTGACAGCGGTGAAACCATCGACACCTACCCCAACTATCACAAAGACGAAGACTCACTCACGCCGGACAACGGTTCGATGACGTTATATCCCTATCACCGGAACCGGTACATGGAAGATTTGATCGAACTGTACGACCAGATCGAGAACTATGGAGAAGCTGGCGCCTCCCTCTACCTATTGGGTTTGCATCCTGACTGCGAAGCCGGTTTTCTACCACTTGCGGGTGCCGGCGCCGCGGTCTGGACACGTGACGACGCGCGCGCTAGTTTTGGTTTCCAGGCGCTCAGCGAAGGCAGTACGCCTGAGGGCGCCACGGGCGGCGTCATACCGCCTGGTGTTCCCGGCGGTTCGCAGGATGAAGCCTTCTGGTCCGCTTTCGGCGGTTTTGCCATGGCCACGCTTTCTCACGAACAGGGTCATGACTACTTTGGGTGGCCTGACTTATATGATTATGACACCTTTGCGGGGATCATCGAAAACGCGCCGGTGGCTGGTTTCGATCTGATGGCTTCCGGCGGCATGGTCCACAATACTTCGGGCTTGAAAGGCACGTTCACTACCCACCAGAATCTGCGCAACCTGCTGGTTCAGGGTGGCGGCCAATACACCCTGGAGTTCTATCCCATCGAGCGTTTCGCTGGTAACTATTTCTACTTTTCCTGCATCAATGAAACCTTCCACTTCTACTACAAGAACGGCGAATCGTTCTATTCACAGCCCGGAGGCAAAGGTTTGATCATCGAACATGCCAGCGGAGGCTGGCCCGGCGCCGTGCCAGACCAACAGCGTATCGGCGATCACTACAGCTACGAAGTGGTCCAGGCGGACGGCTTGAATCACCTGCAGGACATGTCCAACCTGGGCGATGATGGCGATCCGTGGCCGGGCAGATCCAACAAAAAGGTCTTCTCCGCGGACACCATGCCGGCTTCACGCTGGTGGAATCAGGACGATACCGGACTGCGTATCGTGAATATCGAACTCCCGGACGGATCTGACGATCCAGCGCTGATCACCTTTGAATGGTATGATCCGGCCCTGCCTTGGGCCTGGCCCGAGTCCGGCGCTGACACCGATGGCGACGGCATCCCGGATGTCTGGGAATACCACTTCTGGGGTGAACTCACCACGGCCAACGCCTACACCGACTGGGATCATGACAACCTGACCGATCTCAACGAGTACCGCGCCAAACTGGATCCCAAGGACCAGTATTCCGCGGATTCAGACCGCCAGACCTGGGACGGCGATTTCGACCTGGACGGCGACGGCATCCCCAACAAGGACGAGTTCGATATCTTCGGCACCAGCCCGCTGCTGGTGGATACCGACGACGACGGCATCATCGACAGCAGCGAATTGGCCCATTCGCTGGATCCCATCGATTCGCTCAACCCGGAAATCAACCGGGCCGTGATTCTGGACGGCGTCGACGATTACGTGGAATTGCCCACCTATGACCGGGCCCGTTTTTCGCTGCCCAGCTTCTCGATCATGGCCGATATACGGCCCGAGTCGATCAAGCCGAACCAGGAAGTGATTTCCAGGCTGGTTTCAGACGCTGGTGGCGACAAGTTCAACTTCTACCTCGGCTGGAACGCGGTGGGCTGGCCTTGCGCCAAGTTCACCAAGGCCGGCACCAACGTGGTCATCGAGAGCTTCAACAATGTCCAGTTGCCCACCAACGAGTGGACCCATTTCGCGACCAGCTTTGATAATAGCACGGGCCTGCTCAACCTGTATGTCAACGGCACCAATGCCCGTCCCGCGGTTTGGACCCCGAACCGGCCCTGGACCGACAATCCGACCGCCGCTTTTGACCTGCCGGTCAGAATCGGTAAGGAATTCAAAGGCATGATCGACAATGTGGCCATTTACAACCGCGCCCTGCCCGTACAGGACATAGCGTTGATCGCCAACAATCCAATCGCTATCGAAGGTATCTCGGGACTGGTCAGCTACCTGAGCTTCAACGACGGCACATACCATGCTGGCACTAGCGGCAATCCAGCCTGGAACTTCGGTCAATGCCAGGACTTTGCCTTATCCATGAATAACTGGACCGTGGGCTGGAAAGATGCCGGTTCGCTCAAGGGCGGCGCTTATATGAAGCAGATCGGCTTGGGTTACACTGTGCTGCAGGTTACCTCGCCCAATCCTGACGCGACTTATTACCCGAACGACAGCTTGACCATCCAGGTCCTGTTTTCGGAGCCAGTCGCCCAGGTTTCGGGTACGCCACTGGTTCGGCTCAATATGGATGGCGCCAAGAACGGCACAACGCCGGATGCATACGCCGTTTACGCCGGAAACTGGACTGGCCCGACCAACGTGCTCGAGTTCACCTATGTGGTCGGCACCAACGACTGGAGCTGGGACCTGGATTACGTGGATCAGAACTCGCTGCTGCCCAACGGCGGCTGGATTTTGCACGATGTCCCGAAATGGCTAAGCTTCGATCTGACGCTGCCTCTGCCAGGCGAATACGGATCTCTGAGCTGGAACAAGAACCTGCTCATCGATCCTCCGCCCATGGATATCATGGGGCTCTACACGCCTTACGGTATCAGCTATGCCTGGTTGTGGGAGAACTTCAAGAGCTTCGAGATCTATGACCTGGCCGATGCCGACGGCGACGGTTTCACCAACCTGGAAGAGTACCTGGCCGGTACGGATCCGAACAATGCTTCGTCCGTGCTGAACATCAAGGAAATCGCCATCAATGCCAATGGCTACCCGGAGATTACCTTTGAAACAGCCGCGGGTGTGAGTTATACACTGCAGAGCAGCCTGTTACCGGACGGCCCCTACAACGCCAAGCCGGAATGGACCGATATCGAAGGTAATGGCAGTCTGATCAGTCTGCAGGACCAGGACGGCGCGGACGCCAGCCTGAACTACCGCCTGATCGTCAACCAGAACTAGAACCGGTTAAAGCAGGAATGAAAAAGCCTCCGCTCGCAAGAGCGGAGGCTTTTTTTTGTCGTCATTTTTCCGCGTACATCTGTGCGATAATTTCACGAACTTCTACAGCTACTTGCTCTGAGATCGTACATATGTACTTGATGAATCTCTCCCTGGATACGCATCTTATCTGATCTACTGCAATCTCAGCCGCGGTCCCCTTGCAATCTACAGCAATCCTGCTTCGCCATGTTGGATGAAGACTAGTCGTTAGAGGATGGTGGGATCCAGATTAACCAGGTAAATGCCGTAGCGCTTAATCTTCATTCAGTCTATCCAGATCAAACTCTGTCCAATCCGACCAGTTTTCATGAGCGACACCTATTTCCTTGTAAGTCTCGTCCCAGGAAAGCTTTTCAACAGGCTGAATCAGAATGCCACCATTCACTTCTTGCATGACAACCTCATCTTTCAGCCCGGCACGTATAAGCATTGACTTAGGTATGCGAATACCTTTACTGTTACCCAGCTTTACAATTTTAGTTTTTGTAGTCATGACCACAGTATGCACGAAATACACATGAATTCAAGACCAGGTTATTTTTCAAGCAACCGCTCAGGCATGCGTTCCATCTGCTCCACGTAGTCAAGGTTCTCGGCCTGGCGGATGATATCGGTCTCACCCTGAACGCCGACCAGCACCACGTTGGGCCGATAAAAGATAAACTGCATGGATTGGGTCACGTTGTAGGCGCCCACCGGGTAGATGACCAGCTTGTCGCCCACATCCACCTGGGGCAACGCCACCTGCTTGCGGATCACGTCAATGTTCATGCACAATGGCCCGAACAGGGTGGCATTGCTGGTTGAACCGGCGCTTTCCTTGGCTGGCTTGACGTTCAGCTTGTACCAGTTGCTGGTGTAGAGCAGGTTCACCCCGCCGTCGACCACCAGCGCGCGGTTGCCGTCCGGCGTGCGTTTGATCGCCACCACCGTAGTGACCAGGTAGCCTGCTTCCTCGACC
>CAZOLK010000113.1:12182-15621 GCA_964580325.1 uncultured Verrucomicrobiota bacterium
GGTTTCCAGGTAAAGCATGGGCAGCTCCATGTCATCGTCCTCGGCTAAGGCGCTGTGTAACGGGTCGCAAATGGCTTCTGCGTATTCATCAAACCCGGGCACGATGTGTTCGCCGGGTAGATACTGATAGTGCAAGGTGTTGCGCGAGGCAAACCCGCCACCCAGGTCAAAGTATTCAATATGGTAATCAAACTCGCGGCGCGCATGACGGGCCAGTTCGACCAGTTTGCGGATCGCCGCTGAATAGGCGCCCGGATCGAGAATAAACGTGCCGATGTGCGTGTGCAAGCCGACCAGGCGCAGCTTTTTCCCGTTGCCGATGCGCCGGATCGTGCGCAATGCCTCGCCATTATCCACATTAAAGCCGAACTTGGTCCAGATCGGCTGAATCCCGGTATCCATGTTGACCCGGATGGCCACATCCACCGTGGTCTTCATCTCGTTGGCGATTTTTTCCAGGTTGAGCAGCTCATCCAGGTTATCGATATGGATTTTGGCATGCTCGCTGACAGCGCGGAGCAGGATATCCCTGTTCTTGTACGGCCCGTTAAAGATGATCTGGTCACCGGGAATGCCGTGCCTGCACGCTTTTTCGTATTCGAAATCGGAAACCACTTCGGCAATGGCGCCCTCGTTGTGGAAAACCTGGCAGATGGCCTGCAGGTAATTAGTTTTATAGGACCAGGCAAACTGGACCTTGGGATAGCGCTTTTCAAAAGCCTGGCAGGCGTTACGGTATTTTTCGCGCAATGCACGCTCGCTGAACACATAGAGCGGTGAACCGTAATCACGGACCAGGTCCTCGATGGCCACGCCGTCGATCTGCTCCACGGGTTTGATCTGGTTGCCGTGCCCATACTTGTTCATCAAACCGGACACGTTGCGTTCAATGGTTGGTCGGACATACGTTTTCTTGGTCATGATTCGGCTCCTTTGCATTTCAATTCACCCAGGGTCGACAATTGCCCCATATCCTGGATGTCGCAGGCCAGGTCAACACAGTGCCGCAGGAAAAACTTGCCGGTTTCATAGGGCGGCAGACGTTCGCAATCGCCGGTGGTCAGGTAGTCGACCAGCAGCTTGGGCAGGTTCTGGCCGATCATCGCCGGAAAATCGACCCAAGCCGGAAAACGTGGATTGATTTCGAGGATGTGAAACGCGCCACTGAACACATCCTTGATAAACTCCAACTCTACCGGACCGAACCAATCGAGTTTGCGAATCAGTCGCATGGCCAACTCGTTCAATTGTTCGTCACGGATCACAATACCGCCATAACCTTTGCCCTTGTCGGTGCGAATGGTTTTGCGCACAGCGCAATAGCCATAGCAATCGCCTTCGCCGTCACCAAGCGCGATGACATTGAATTCGTCGCCATGGATCAATTGCTGCAGCACCACGGGCACGCCCCATTTTTCGGCAATGGCATGGAAACGTTCGATCAACTCGTTCTGATAATGAACTTTATAGGCCTCATAATATTGCCCCTTGATCATCATGGGGTAACTCAACTGGGCGGCAGCCTCGATCAACTCTTTCTGATCGACCACGGTAAGTGTTTCAGGTGTGCGGCAGTCGCATTGCTCAGCCAATTCGGCCAGCTTGGCCTTGGTGCGCACCTGGAATGCGTCCATACGTGGCAGCATCATCTTGACGCTGCGCCGCTCCAGGTGCTCGCTCATCTTAATCAGCGGCAGGATCTCGGCGTCCAGGGTGGGGATTAAGATGTCAATGGCATGGCGCTCGAGAATGTAGTCGAGACGCTTGAGCAACGGTTCGGATCCGCTGGAAGGATAAGGGATTTCATAGACCCAGTCAGCGGCATTATCGGCATAAACGCCGCTCTCGAGCACATCGTAAACCATCCCGATAAAGGTCAATTCGGGACAGGCGCGGCGCAGGGCGCGGATTACGCCAATGCCGGGCTGGGGATTTTCACCAGCATGCAAACCGGTCACGGCAACGATCTTGTTCATGCGTTGGCCTCCTGTTCCCGACGGGCCAGGCCATACTTGACCAGTGCATCCAAAAAGGTTTCCACGTCGCGCCGGGCCGTATCGCGATCAACCGCATAGTCGTCGAGCAGGCGCTCGGTCAGATCGTCATCCTGCAGGCCCTGCTTGAGGTGCCTGACGATCTCGATGCCGACCAGGCTGATGTTATAGGTGAAGCCGGTCGCCGGATCAAAAGCGAATCCGTTGTCATTGATCATGAGTTCGCGCAATCGTTCTGTCTGAATCATGATAGTCTCCTTCTCTTTATTACTATTCTTCTTTTAATCAAAGGGTGGTCCTGCCAAACGCCCTAACTCCCCAAATCTCAACCCCAACCCCTATCTGCTAAAACCAAGCAGAGTTCGGATGCTGATTTCGCTACGCGTCGGCGCAGCCTTGCTCAATTCCAGCCCTTTCTTGGCTGAAATGTCGTTGGGTGAAACCACCAGCACGTTGTTGAAAATGGTGCGCGCTTCCGTCGGTTTGCCCTGCTTCATGTAGCACCAGGCCAGGCTGTTGGCCAGCGCGGTATCTTCCGGAAACAGGCGCGACAGTTTCAGGTAATAGGTGGCTGCCAGGTGAAAATCGCCCTGGCCGTAATACAGATCGCCAAGGTGCGCGTTGGCGTGGTAGTTCATCGGATCGATGGTCAGGATCGATTTAGCCACGCTGATCGCCTCGCCGGCCCGTTTCATCGCGACCAGGCAATTGACCTGACCGTTGAGCGGTGTTACCGCGCCCGGGCTCAAGGCCGAGGTCTGGCGGTAATAGGCCAGGGACGTTACGTAATCTTGATTCAGGTAATGCAGCCAGCCCATGCGCAACACAGCCAGGTATAGTGCTCCCGACTCTTCGATGATCCGGGTCGTATATTCGATGGCCTGTGCGTAATCGCCACTTTTTTCAGCGTTGTACGAGTTGATCCATAGTTGCTGGGTCCGGGTCAGTTCCGCTTCCGCGCCCCATCCGGGCACAACGGTCAGCAACGGTAGGACAATGGTCAACAGCATCTTACATATCTTCTTCATCGCAGGTCTCCTTTTCCTGATCCTTAATCGGTCAGTTGGTTCAATTTTCGTTCCAGTTGTTCAAGACGCTCGCGCAAACGCTCGTTTTCTGCTTTCTGCTCCCGTACCATACGATAAAGGCCCTGAATCGCGGCCAGGGCCACGCCGTCCGCGTCGCTGTAGCTGATGTGCGTATCCGATTCACCCAGGTTGAATGCCTGGTAAAAATCCTGGGCCATGGGTCCGATATGCCGAATCGCTGGATCCTGGGTCTTCATGTTCCAGGTGGCCATGGGCAAATGATCGAGTTTTTCCAACATGCCCTGGTTATCCACCGGTTGGCAGTTCTCCTTGAGTCGGCGGTCGCTGAGGCCGCTCCAGCCATTGCCGCCCGACGGCAGGGACACGCCCGCGGCCAGGTTGCTGCTGGTGTAGAAC
>CAZOLK010000114.1:0-15484 GCA_964580325.1 uncultured Verrucomicrobiota bacterium
CCACGGCCGCAGCCACCGCGCTGGTCCCCGACTTGGGCTACGAGCGCGCCGGCCAGATTGCGGCCGAGGCTCGGGAGAGGGACTGTTCCTTGCGCCAGGTTGTGATTGATCGCGGCTGGATGAGCGGCGAGCGGTTCGACGCTTGTATCGCACCGGAAGCAGTAACCCGTCTGGGGAATCCGTCATGAGAAAAACGCCAAAAGGATTTCGCCTGCATATCGGCCTGTTCGGCCGGCGTAACGTGGGCAAGTCGTCGCTGCTCAACGCGCTGACCCGTCAGCAAACCTCGATTGTTTCGGACACGGCCGGCACCACCACCGATCCGGTGGAGAAGCCCATGGAGATGCTGCCTGTTGGACCGGTGCTGTTCATCGATACAGCCGGCATCGACGACGTGGGCGCACTGGGCGAGTTGCGCGTACAGAAAACGCGCCAGGCATTTGACCGTACGGATGTGGCTGTCATCGTGACCGAAGCCGGCCATTGGGGCGCGTTCGAGCAGGATCTACTGAACCTGTTGCGCAAGCGGGATATACCGCTGATGGTGGTCTTCAACAAGAGCGATCTAGCCGAACCGCTGCCCGAAACCTTGGCTGCGTTGGAGCGCGACAAGACGCCTTGCATCCGCACCGCGGCCGATAAAGGCAAGGGAATCCATGCCTTTCGCGAGCAATTGCTCACGATCATACCCGAGGAACACCTAGCCAATCCGACCATAGTCGGCGACCTGCTGCCGGCCGGCGAATTGGCTGTGCTGGTTGTGCCTATTGACATGGAAGCGCCCAAAGGCCGTCTTATCCTGCCCCAGGTTCAGACCATTCGTGACATCCTGGACAGCGACGCCTATTGCATGGTGGTCAAGGAGCGCGAGCTGCGCGACGCGCTCGAACGGCTGAAACAGCCGCCGGTATTGGTGGTGACCGATTCGCAGGCGTTCCTGAAAGTGGCCGCGGACACGCCGCAAGAGATACCGATGACATCGTTCTCGATTCTATTCGCGCGGCTCAAAGGCGACCTGGACACGTTTGTCCAGGGCGCGCTGGCTATCGACCGCCTGCGTTCCGGTGATCGCGTACTAGTTGCCGAAGCCTGCACGCACCATCCCATTGGCGAAGACATTGGCCGGGTCAAAATCCCGCGCTGGCTGACCCAATATGTGGGCGGTCGGCTCGAGTTCGAGCATGTCCAGGGCCGCGACTTCAAGCAGGGACTGGACAATTTCAAGCTAGTGGTGCACTGCGGTTCCTGCACCTTCAACCGGCGCAACCTGCTGTCAAGAATCCTGCAATGCAAAGAAGCTGGCGTACCCATCACCAACTATGGCATCTGCATAGCTTATTCCCTCGGCATCATGGAAAGAGCCCTAAGCCCATTCCCCGGCGTGCTGGAGCACTACGTGCGGCAGAGGCAAGCGGGATGAAATCCGGAAAACGGAAAAGTTGCACTCACGCTCGACCCTTCCCCCGTAGGGATTTAGCTCCGCCAAACTGGGGAACTATTCACTTCCGTGTCAGTCCAGCCTCGCGAATCGCACAGCCTTGTTTTTTGGTAACCGTTCACGGGGCCGAGTACGAGGAGAACGACTAAGCTCGCGACTAAGCTGCGACTAAGAAGAAATCACTCGGGTTTGTAGGGGGATTTTAGCCGATAAAGCGTGCTACGAAGCGTAGACGACAAAGTGTGCGACGCAGCCCCCCATAAACCCGTAAGCGCCATGTATATTCCTCAGGATTGCAGGTCCTTAGTAGGGCCATCCGTTGTTGCTGGCTGATATCGCGGCCAAACACAGCTTGCCTGGACGAAGCAGGCACAATCAACCTGGCTGTCTCGGCTTTTTCAGCGTTCCCAGACCACTTTTTCTTTATTGTACAATAAAAAGAGCGGCCCGGGGGCCGCTCTTTCCGCTATGGCTTTTGAAGGATAGTTACGGATTGATCTTGGCACCCGTGCGATAGTAACGAAGCACCTCTGAATTGGTCACTGTCAAGGTTACCGCGCTGCCGTCGTTTTCACCCCGAACGTTCAGGTTCATCGGCGTCCATGCACCGCTGATCAGATTGGTTGACCACCACACATCGTAGATACGGCTGTTGGTGCTGGGTGGTCCGAAGTACAGGTCCATTGCCGCGCCAGAGCCCTGGACAAAGTTGGTGATGTTCAGGATGCCGCTAGGCTGGGCCACGGTCGGATTCATATCCAGCACATACTCTTCCCAGTTCAAATAATCGTCTGTATCGTTATTGCCGCCAGCAGTATTTGTAGTCACGCCGCCGAAATAGCTGACTTCCCAGGCATCATCGATTCCATTGGTGTTGGCGTCGACGATGGTACTGAAATCGATGCTGGAGAGTAGTCCGAACGTGTCGCCATCGTTTTCAAACGTCCACATATTGGTGTTCATGACCATGTTTTTGAGTTCCGACAATGAAGAACCAGAGCGCGGGCCAGTATACTGACCGTTGTCCACATGAGCGACCGCCAGGTTGCCATAGGTGATGTTCAAGGCCAATGGCAAAGCGGACGAACTGGCGTCCGTGGCATCCGAATCCCAGCCAGCCACGCCATTGAAGTCGATACCGAAGACCAGGTTGGGTGTATTCACCGAACCCTGGAAGACGAAGATCTGATCGCCGGAAGATGAAAGGGCGGGAGCGGAGCCGGATGTAGAACCCATATCAGACGTACCATTGGTCACCACGACCACAGTACCGGCTGACAAGCCTCCAGCCGGTGCAGTCCAGGCCAACTCGTTTTCCGTATCCCTGAAAGCAGCAGAAGCCAACCATCCGTGATCAGTAAAGATAACTTCCGTACCTTCGTTGATGTTGACCCATGTTACGAAGGCAAAGCTGTCCGGAGAATCAGCGCGGTAGCCCAGAATGGAGAGATCGCCAACGCCCAGATCCGTGGGCGTGATGCTGGATTGGCGTGTGATGGCGACAGAATCCCTATCGACCTGGCCCAAGTCATTGGTGCCGGAAACCCAGATATTATTCTCGCCGACAGCCAGCGGGACACTCAGAATCGTCCAGTTAGAAGCCACCGCGAGCGTGCCGTTGGCGCCGTTGAGGATGTTGGACCACATGAGCATGCCCAAGCAATTCATAGATGTGCCTGTTACGTTGATGGAAGCGGTTGTGTTGGATACGGATTGATCGTGGGTCAGGATTGTGACGTCCAGCGTGACCACTTGGTTGGTGCTCCAGTAATTGGTGTTGCCGACCGTCAGTGTGGCGCCCATGGGCGCGTTGCTGCTGACTTTGGCAACGTCGTAGATGATGCCCAGTGGATTGAGGGCGTTGGTGGAGGCCAAGTCGCCGTAATACCAGGCTGCTGCGCTGTGCGTGCTGTTGTTGGTTGGAATACGGGTGGCCGCATCCGGTGTAAACTGTGCCGTCGACAGATCGGCGCTGCTGTAGATGCGATCAGAGCTTCCTCCGTCAGTCCAGCCAATGCTGTCCAGCAAACCGCTCCAGGGCATGACATCCAGCGTGCCGTCATCATTCGTATCCAGGTCGTCATTGACCGCACCAGTAAAATTGGACACCAGCATGATGGAGAGAGAACCGTTTTCCATACCGCCGCTCATGTCAAACCGAGTGGTATCGACTGGAACAGTGAAGGGGGTTGTGGCTGAGTAGTTTTCGCCCATGATCAACAATCCATTGACGCCCAGGCTGGCAGACGTCAGGTCCACCACATTGTCGATCACACCGGCTCCTGTGCTATCGCCTTCAACCATCAACAGGGAAAGGCCAGTCAAAGCGGAGGATGGAGAGCCCTTGAGTTCGATGAATTCATAATTACCATCCGATCCTACTGGATTGACGAGGATTTCGTTTAGGTAGACAATTCCCACGGTTCCGGTGGGCGCATCGGTCACCGTGATGTAATTGACCTTGGTTTCCGTATCTGCGGCAACAACCTGATCGATCACATACAGGCTGACCGTGTAGACGCCGGCCGTGGTGAATACATGCTGCGGACTGGCGTTGCTGCCGGTCGTACCGTCGCCGAAGGTGTATTCATGAATATAAGGAGGAGTTCCTCCGGATGTCTGGTCCGTGAACTGGACGGTCAACGGTGCTGTACCGCTGGTCACATCGGCACTGAAATTAGCGTTCAGCGAAGGCGTACCGCTGAAGCTTTGGCCGCTGTTGATGCTACCGCGCGAAGCGGTGTTAGTGGTCCATATGAACTGGCTGTAATTGGTGCCAGTACCCATCAGTTGCAGGCTTTGATTAACGGCCAGGTCAGTTGGCTCCACTCCGATGTTTACGGAGGTCATGCCATTGGCCAGATCATCGGTTGCCGTGAAAGTGCCCTCATAGCTGAGAAACTGGATGACTGTGGATGAGCTATCAACCAGCGCTATGCCGTCAGGACCGTTTTGCAGCCCGTCAAAGTCAAACCAGCGTGCGCCAAACCCGTCCGCTTCACTGTCGATCGTACCGCTCAGAGAAATGGAAGCGTATTGTTTACCGCCATTGCCATTATACGCCAACAGTGAGTAACCGCTCAAATCCGATCCGGCTGGACCAGCCACTTCCACACCTTCGTTGGTGTCGATGCTGTTATTATCGTAGTGTAGCTCATTGATCCAGACCATGCCGACCGTGCCTGTAGGGACGTCGGTCACGGTGATATAGCCGACCTTGGTTTCCGTATCTGCGGCAACAACCTGATCGATCACATACAGGCTGACCGTGTAGACGCCGGCCGTGGTGAATACATGCTGCGGACTGGCGTTGCTGCCGGTCGTACCGTCGCCGAAGGTGTATTCATGAATATAAGGAGGAGTTCCTCCGGATGTCTGGTCCGTGAACTGGACGGTCAACGGTGCTGTACCGCTGGTCATATCGGCACTGAAATTAGCGTTCAGCGAGGCGGCACCGAAGGTCTGGCCGCTGTTGAGGGCGCCCGGAGTAGTCTCGCTGGCTGTATTGGTCCATGAGAAGGTAGCGAATCCATTGCCTGGACCTGTTAAATAGATCGACATGATTTCGCTATTCGAATCGGTCAAATCCGTGACCTGGTCTTCGGTTGTCGACGAATTGTTTCCTTCATAATCCAGCAAATGCACATTTTGAGATCCTGCTTTGAGGCGAAGCTGAATGGAATCGGTAGAACCATTCTGGATCATATTGATTGTCCATCCGTCAGGCAGATAATCGGCGGTTCCCGCGCCCGGAGATACAATACCCATGACAAAGAAACCGTAACCGTTGGATTCGTCCATAAAGGTAAAATTGGCCTGAGCCAAGTCATAGGTTCCATATTCCGAACCTCCCTGATTGATCAACACCAATTCATAAGCATTCAGTGAAGTACCGGCGTTGCCGGCCAGTTCAATCCATTCATTAGAGTCCGTATTGACAGTATCGTAATCCACTTCATTGATCCATACATCCGCGAAGCAAATGCCGCTCGCCACCAGGATAACGCTTACCATTAAACAATAAATCTTTTTCAACACAATTCTCCTATGTTAAACGTTGAAAAAAAACATATATCGACATTCAGAATAAGTAATGAACCATATTTTTGTTCACGCGTTGTATGATGGCGGTTAGTTTTTCGTTATGTTTGTTAGCAAACGATTGGGTTTATGGGAGAAGCAGGTTTATGCTCTTAGGACATGCGCAAAAAGTAGTTCGCCATTTGTGGAGGTAAGTCGTACAGCCGGCAAGATGCCGGTCTGGCCCAGGATAAATCTGTCATGGACATTGGTGACGTCCACACCAGCAACCAGGCCAGAAACATCAACGGCCCGTCGCTGGAATGGGTCACCGAAAAGGCCGGGTCGTCGGCATGGACCACCACAAAGGAAGATCAAGCCCCATCACAGCGGGTGAATTCAAGCGTTTCGCCACGGCAAGCAAATTTCTGAGCTTTCAGGTCTTGCGACAGTATCGGTTTTAGTTTATGCTCTTTGCATGGCTAGAATTAGCAGGAGTTCACGATATGGCTACGATTTTGATATTGGACGACGACAAACATATTCGCGAAATGTTCCGTTTGGCTCTGAAAAAGCAGGGATACATCGTGCACTGCGCCGAAACGGCCGACGATGCCTATAAGATCCTGGAAAAAACGGACGTAGCCCTACTGATCACCGATATCGTCATGCCGAACGTACACGGCCTGGAAGTCATTTCAAAAATGCAGGAGAAGTATTTCGGCATGCCCATCATTGTCTGCAGCGGCATGCCGAAACTGAGAAATTCGTTTGAAATCTGGGACAACGAACAGATTGTCGCTTTTTTCGACAAGCCCTTGAGCATGGAAGACCTCATTGAAAAGGTGAAAGAGGCGGTGCCTGTCTGATATGTCCTCTGAACCGGAATATTGCGCGGATGACGACCAGGCCGCGGCCGATGCCCGGCATGCGGACCGGTTGACCTGCGTGAGTGCCTTTGCTTCCGGCATTGTGCATGACATCAACAATGCCCTGATGTTCTATTATGCGCTGGACAGCAAAATCGAGATGCTGCAGCATAAACTGAAAAAGGTTCTGGAGCACCCGCGGATACACAGCGAGCTGTTTGAAACAGAGCTTGCACGCTGCCTCGATTACACCGGTGGCCTGAAAAAAGTGGCTGACGACGGCAATTCCAAGATAGATGAAATCCTTGACCACCTGAAACCTCTAGCCTTAAAAGACTTTGACGCAAGGTTGACCACGCAGGCCGCCACATGCGTGTCCAACGCGTTCACCTATATGCATCGCGATCTAAAGGAAAAGATCCCGGTCATGATCGATATACCCGAAAACCTACCGCCGATCAGAGTCAATCCGCCGCAGATCAGCCTGATCCTGAACCATATCATCACCTATTTTCAACGCACGATTCTGGCGCGGGGTACCGTTGGCATCCTGGATTTACGGGTGCGCGAACGGGGACAACGGCTGGCGTTCACGGTTGAAAACCGGGAACCCGTTCTGGAAGAAACCGATGCGAACAAGCTTTTCGAACCTGACGCCTGGTCAAGCAGCAATGACAAACGCATGGCGCTTCAGTTGTCCATGAGCCGTATCATGATCAGACACCATCAGGGCCACTTGACGGTCGAACCTATTCCAGGACAGGGCAACCGTTTTACGATCGACCTGCCGGTCGATCGCGCAACGTGCAAGGCCCCGGATCAAAGCGGGGAGCAGATGCCATGATCGCCAGCCACATCCACGACGCTTTAGCCCAGGTACGCCAGTTGCGCATGCTCATCTTGGAAAAGCGTACGTTCAAAGGCTATTCCGGCACGGCACGACTCATCTCGGGCCTGGTGACGCTGATCGCAACCCTGGTCATGATGTCCCGCTTCTACCCGGCGTCGCCCCGGGCTCATCTGACCGGCTGGACCGTAGTCATGTCGCTTTCGCTGGCGCTGAATTACGGCTGCCTGACCCGCTGGTATCTGCGTCATCCGCGCCGCGACCTGCTGAACTTGGTGCCAGCGTTGGATGCGTTGCCAGCTCTGGGCGCGGGTGCGGCATTCAGCCTGGCCCTGGTGCTGCGCGGCCATTTTGACCTGCTTTTCGGCACATGGATGATCCTCTACGGCCTGGCCCAGACGCCCTATCGCAACACGCTGCCCTGGACCAACTATGCCGTGGGCGTCTTCTACCTGGTCTGCGGCGCCTGCTGCCTGCTGGTGCCTGGCATTTCCATTCTCGATCCCCGGCCCATGGGGCTGGTTTTCATACTCGGCGAGTGCTGCGGCGGGATCCTGTTTTATCGCCACAACGTCATGATCGATGAACAGGCCTGATTTTGGGAAGAACTAGTCATGGGACGCAAAAAAACAAGCGAACAACAGAACACGGACGAGGCTTTGCACGAAGGTCTTGAAAAGATCTTTCACGAACCCCATCGCCTGTCCATTATGTCAGCGCTGTGCGCGGCGGAAAAAGGACTGAGTTTCACCCAGCTCAAAGAGCGCTGCCAGATGACCGACGGCAACCTCAACCGTCACCTGAAAGTGCTGCAGGATACGGAAGCGATCGCGGTGAACAAAACGTTCGTAGGCGTCAAACCGCGCACCACCATCTCCATCTCGGAAACCGGACTGCAGCGATTCACGGAATACCTGGAAGCGCTGAGCGATGTCCTGAAAAAGGCGCGCCAGGCACTGCCCAAAGCCCGAGAACATACAGCCCCGCCCCACGCGGCACAGTCGTTGGTCATTGGTCATTAGGCATTGGTCATTGGTCCTATTGGACCTTGGATATTCCGTGTTGGATATTGGTCATAGGATCTATCGCTCAATAAACGGCGACAATAACGGATTACGATTAAAATATCCCCGATCCCTCCCCCTGCTCCCTGTTCACTGCACCTTGCTCCCTGCACCCTGCGCCCGCTCACAAATGCCATATCGCCGATACAAAAACCTGGTGTTTTTCTACATCGGTCTTCAGGCCCTCCTGGTTGGGCACCAAGGTATCCAGCACATCATCGCCATGGGTAAAAATGTAGGCGAAATCCAGGATCAACTTGCCCGGGTCGCTGCCTAAGGAGATGCCGGAACCCAGGCTGTAGCTCCAATAGACATCAGGCTCGCTAACAGCCGGGCGCTGTTCCCAAGCCACGCCGGCGCGCAGCGGGATTTCCGTACAAGGGAACAGCAACAGGTATTCGGTGCCCACGCGCGCAGACCAGCAATCGTCCAATCCGCTTTCGCCATGGGGTTTGCCATCCAGCGGATTCAGCTTCTGGTCGCCTTCCGCTTTAAAAACAAAGTCGGACCAGTGTGTCCGGCTGACATCCAGCATGGCATACCACTGCAGGTTGCAACGCACCACCGCGCCCGCTGACCAGTAGAGCGGAAAATCGAATTCCACATCTTTGGACTCCACCTCTTCATAAAACGCTTCGTCCAGCAGGCGTGTGTGGTTCCGGTTCCAGGTGAGCAGGCTATTGCGCACCTGTTTGCGTTGACGGGCCTCCGCGGTCCAGGGCAGGTCTACGGTGCCTCCCAGGCTTAAAAAACGGTTGGCCACGTAGAGCGCGCCAAACGTGGCGTTGATCCCTGACAGATCGTTGAACTCGTTCACTTCGCGATAATCGCCTTCAAAAAGTATTTCGTCGTTGCGCGAAGAAGTGCGTGACACGGAAAACGGTTCGATCGGGTTGGTGCCGTTTTCCGGATCGCGAAAATCCACGTCGATCGGGATCGGGATATCGCCGCTGGGTTCGAAATGGGCGACGCCTTCGGCAAACCATTGCCCGGTCGTGGTCCGGCGTGTTGTCGTTGTACTGCGGCTGGTCGATCTGCCGGAATAGGCGGCTCGAATGGAGGACCGGATCGGTTGTTGACCAAAGCTATCGTCGCGGTAGAAATTGACCGCGCCGCCCACGGTCAGCTTGGGCGTCAATTCCAGGGCAAACGCCGGGGTTACAGCGTCGATAATGCCCTCCTGGTCGAACGCGAGATCCGTCACCATGCTCTGCGCCAGCAATTGGCGTAACGAGGTATCCACGCGTGTGGTGAGATAGGCCGTGAAATCGAATGTGACCGGATCCCCCGGCTCCTCGAAATGCTGCTGATTGACGGAGGTAAAGGTCTGGGAGGAACGGTCGCGGTAACGGCTTGAGGAAAATGAGGACAAGTCGGCATGGAAGGTCTGTTTGAAATCGTAGGTTTCCTGGTAATTCATGGAAATCACCCAGTTGCGGTTCAATACGTGAAAAGGGTAGACCGCGCTGAGGTAATTCAGGTTAAAATTCTCGAAGGAATCCTCACCCACCCGGAAATCGTTATCCATGGAGGTGTGGGTTTGCGTCTCACGCGACCAGCGCAGAACCCAGGAAACCTCGGGGCGCTCCAATTGGATCAAACCGCCGGGATTCCACGAAGCGGATGTGGCATCGTCGGCCAGGGCCGTGAAAGCGCCCGAAACACCCAGTGCGCGAGCACCGGAACCACTGGGCAGCGGCGCGGAAAAAATGGTCGGCGGCCTGAATGGCGTGGCCGTGGGGTCGCCGGCTTCCATCAGATCGCCATCTGGTCCGATATGCGGTACAGATACTTCATAAGCTCCGAGCGGCGTCTCCACCACTACAACTTGGGCTTCGGCTGCGGACAGAGCCGCCAAGCACAGCGTCAGCGCAAACATCCTTACTGGACGATTTGTTTCGGGCAACCGATCAATCCCCGATTTCATGGGCACTCCTTATAATCCAAACGATTTGAACTTAATTTAGCACATCTTTGAGAGAATGAAAAGTGAAATAAAAAAGTTGTTTTATCAGGCAAGTCGAGTACACTATTCATAAAGAAGGTTATGGTTTAATGAACTGATCAGAGAAAGATAAGCATGAAAAGAAGGATGGGATGAGTACACCGCACAGCTTTAAAAAGGTTATCGTTAATTCCGCGTCTTTCATACTGGCGACGTTGGTCTGCGCGCTGTTCAGCGGCTGTGCCACGCCTCTGCCTACCCGCGATGTCGGCGAAAAACTGTATCATCGGAACTGGTGGAATTATTATGCACGCGGCGTTATGCGGCTGCACAAGAAAGATCTCCAGAGCGCCATGGAGGATTTCGAGACCTGCCTGAACCTGCGCCGCGGCGCCAAGTACGGCTATCCGATCGACAAATGGCGCGCCCGGACCTATGGCCTGCATTTCATCGACAATTATTTTCCCAATCGTGAACTGGGCGTCATCCTCTACCGCAGCGGCGAATTCGAGCGTGCCGCGGAGTTTCTCGAGAAATCGCTAAAACAGGAACCTTCGGGCCGGGCCAAGCACTATTACAACCTGAGCCGGCGCGAATTGCTGGCCAGACAGGATCTGCCCCCGCCCAGCATTGAAGTGGATGCCGCGTCGCGGGAAGTCTGGACATCGGCGCGCAAGCGCATGCTGACCGGCGTGGCGCGTGGCCCGGCTTTTATTCGGGACGTAAGTATCGGCGATGACCGGTTGTTCATCGAACTGGCGACCGAGGAGCAGGCCTTTGGCCGTGAAATCGTGATGAAAGAAGGGTTGAACACGATCGCCATCACAGCCGAGGACCTGGCCGGCAAAAAGGCCGAGCAATCCGTAACCTGGCGCGCCGATTGGCAGCCGCCGCAAATCGTGATCGGTCGCAGTGTGCGCCAGGGCGCAAATTGGCGCATAACCGGCGTCTGCTGCGACAACGTGGCATTGGCCTTTGTCGAAGTTAACGGCCGCAAGCAATTTGCGTCCGAACCCAGAAAAGAAGTGCAGGAGTATCCGTTGAAACTGGAAATGCCCGCAAAAGACGGCCGATTGGTGATTAGAACCAGCGATCTGGCTGGCAACACGTTGGAAACCGTATTGACCGATACAGATCTGGCCGCCAGCCTGATGCTGCACCCGATCATGCGGGTCGCGGTCGAGGGTGATGCTTTACCCGCGGCACCGCAACAAGGCGCTGAAGACACCATGAAGCCGCGCCTGCAATTCACAACCCGCCAGCAGGTGGTCTATGTATATGACGAAGATTATTACCTCGATGGCGAAGCCTCTGACCAGGGCGGCCTGGCCAGCATCCGCGTCAATGGCGAAGAATGGCTGCGCAAAACCCACTGCGGCGCAACCCGAAACCGTTTCGCCGGTTACATCCCGACCGAAGGTTCCAATACAATTCATGTGGTTGTCAGCGACCAAGCCGGCAATCAAACCGCCAAAACCATCACCGTGATCCGTCGCGAACCCATGTATCTGGATACTGAATTCCGCTTGACTACCGGAATTCCGCCGTTCAACAAAGCTGAAATCGGTTACAAATTAACCACTGGCGTCACGCCGTTGGTCAAAAATGAAGAGGTGACCTGGCTCGATCCGGCTCTGGTCAAAATCTGGATGGAAAAATATATCACCCGCCAGCCAATCCGTTTTCACCTGCTGGAGCGCGATGAAGGCTGGGATTTCATCCTACGCGAACAGGAACTGAGCATGTCGGACCTGACCGATCCGCGCGCCTCGTTGAAAATTGGTAAAATGCTGCCGGCCGAGATGTTCTTTATGGGTTCACTCTACAAAAACGGGATCGGCATCACCATCCATATCAGCGTCGTTGACACGGAAACCGGCAAAACCCTGTTTATCGAAGACGTATACACGGAAGAAGCGTTGAACGATGCCGAGAAGAAGATCAGCGGCCTGATTTCCAAGATTGAACAACGCTTTCCACTGGTCGAGGCCGCGATCACTAAAATATCAGGATCAAAAGTCACCTTGAACGCAGGCCTGCTGCACGGTGTCATTCAAGGAACCAAGTTTATTATTGTGAAGAAGCAAGGCAATGACCATATTGAAGAAGGCGAAGTCGTTCACATCGAGGACAAATATGTGGAATGTTACGCCAAACGCATCAAGCGGGAGGAGACCGTGGCCGATCTTGAACCACGCTCGGCCAGCGATATGCTTTCCGTTGGTGATTATATTTTTACGCGTTAAGAACTGAGGAAACAGTACAACGAGGTAGACCATGAAACACAAACGATCAACTTCACTTTGCCTGGCCCTGCTCGCGGCGAGTCTGGGTTATGGCGAACCGGAACCGGCCTCCTACGCCCAGTTGATGAGCGATGGACTCACCGATGACAACGTCAAACTGAATTATCACGCCATTGTCATCGGCGTCAACGATTACAAGCATCGGCCGCCGATGGGCTGGGATGACCTGAATACAGCCAAGAACGATGCCACGGTGGTGGCCGACGTGCTGGAAAAGAAGTACAAGTTCGACGTGCAGCGGCTTTGCGACCGTGACGCGACCCGGGTCAACATCGTCAACAAGCTGGACAGCCTGAGCCAGTACGACCAGGACGACGCCGTGCTGATCTACTATGCCGGCCATGGCTTTTTCGACAAGGAGCTTGGCGAAGGCTTCTGGATCCCATACGACGCACGCAAGAAATCCGGCGCCACGTATTTGAAGTACGACTGGATCTGGAATTCGACCATCACCAAAATGATCGGCGCTTCACGTGCGCGTCATATTTTAGTTGTTTCCGATTCATGCTACAGTGGGTCGCTGTTCCGCGGACCGGCTGCCGAAGAATCTGGCGAGCTGACCGTGGATTCCTGCATCGAGAGCCTGCTCCAACCGTCGCGCTACCTGATCACCAGCGGCGATTATGAGCCCGTGCCTGACGCGGGTGCACGGCACAGCGCATTTGCCCAATCGTTTATCAATCAACTGCAGTACCCTGACCATGATTTGATGGCTGCGGCTGCGATCGGCCTGAAATTGAAACAGAAGGTGAGTCAGTTGACCGGCCAAAATGTGCGCTGCGGCCCCATGGCCCTGGCATCGCATCAGAATGGCAGCATGGTGTTTGTCAGCAATCCAACGGTGCTAGATACATGGAAGCCGACCAGAACCATGGAAGTGGCTCAGGTTGCTCCAGCCAAACCCACACAGCCTAAACAAGATACACAAAAATTGAGCAAGCGGCAGAAAACCGAGGCTTTACGTGACGTCGCTCTACTTGATCAACAGGGCGCCGGCAACACAGCCCGAATGATCATCAAACAGCTTGGCCTGGAAAAAGAGTCTGCCGACGATATGATCGCCCGGGCCGTACTCGATCATATCAATGTGGAAAAACGGGCTCAGCGTCACAGCCGACTGAGTGCGCTGCTGGAAAAACTTGAAAACCGAAAGCGTCAACTTGTTGGCGTGCGCAACGCCTTTATGCCCCTGCCGCGGGTCGTGGCCTGCATCGGCCCTAGCAGCAGCCGGGGAGGTGCACGGAACGAATCCCAGGCCCTGCTATATCACATCCTGATCAAATCGGCCTTGCTGCAAAACGGTAAGATGGTGGTCGTGGAACGTGATTTCCTTGAAAACGTTCTGACCGAACTGGACCTGGGCACCTCTGAGCTGGCTGATCATCGGGCCAAGCTGGAAATCGGCAAACTGCTTCCCGCCGGTGTCCAGGTGGTGGGCCAGATGATCCCCATGAACAACAAGGACATGCTGGCCATCAGCATCTTCGATTCGGAAACGTCGCGCAATTTCCAATCCATTACAAAAGAGGTTACCGCCGATATGGACCTGGGCAAGGTCTGCAACGAGGTGGCCGAACAGATTCTGAAGACCATTGCCAGCGAAAAACCGCTGGGCGCCAAGGTGGAGAAGGTGGAAGAGGATTACATTCAGGTGAAGCTGGGCTTCTTTCACGGCGCGACTAAAGGCATGCATTTCGTGATCAACCACCTGATCGTCAATCCGGAAAACAAATATGATCGCAAGCTGAATCCGGTGGGTAAGGCCAAAATTGTGGAATTGCGCGAGGATGACAGCATTCTCAAAGCCACCTGGGATAAGAAATTCGAAGGGGGCGAATTGTGGGTCAAAGAAGTGTATCTGGACTGACATGACCATAAACCCTACGCCTTTACACAACTGGGGTCTGCCCATTGATCGCATGTTCCTCGCCGCCGGCCCATGCAGCGCTGAAAGCCGGGAGCAGTTGCTCGATGCGGCCCGCCGGCTCAAGGGCATGGGAATCAGCTTTTTTCGGGCCGGGTTATGGAAACCGCGCACACATCCGGGCAGCTTTGAAGGCGTTGGTTTAGAAGGTCTTGACTGGCTGGTCGATGTACGTGAACAAACCGGCATGGCCGTTGGCATCGAAGTAGCCACGCCCGATCATGTGGAAGCCTGCCTGAAACACAATATCGACGTGGTCTGGATAGGCGCGCGGACCACGCCCAATCCTTTTGCCGTTCAAGAACTGGCCAATGCATTGCAAGGAAGCGACATTTCGGTTTTTATCAAGAACCCGGTCAGTCCTGACCTGGAACTGTGGATCGGCGCAGTCGAACGCATCGCCGGCGCATGCGTCAAAAAACTGGGCCTGATCCATAGGGGTTTCAGTTCTTCGCGCACTTCTATTTACCGCAACAGACCCGTCTGGAGCATTCCCATTGAAGTCCGCTTTCGCATCCCCGGCATTCCGCTGTTATGCGATCCGAGCCACATGTGCGGTCGTGCGGACCTGATCTTTTCCATTGCCCAAGAAGCATTGGACCTGCTCTATGACGGCCTGATGATCGAAGTTCATCCCCATCCGGCCAAAGCGCTCAGCGACAGCAAACAGCAGCTTACGCCGGAACGGTTCAAAGACCTGGTGAGCCGACTGCGGTTGAAACACGAAGCGATCATCAACGCGGGATTTCAATCTCGCATGCGTGAATTGCGCGCGGAGATCGACAGTGTCGACGAAAGCCTGCTGGAGTTGCTGCATCAGCGTATGAACATCGTACGCGAAATGGGACGTCTGAAAAGCCACACCGACATTTCCGTGTTGCAACCTAACCGCTGGCGTACTTTGCTGAAAAAACGCATGGCAATCGGCAGGCACGAGGAATTGTCTGGCGAGTTTGTATATCAACTTTTCCAACTTATCCATGAAGAAGCCATTCAACAACAGGAAGAAGCCATCAGCCAGACCCAAACAGCGGATTCGTGATTAAAATATCGGCATCGTAGGGGTCGTTG
>CAZOLK010000115.1:0-4989 GCA_964580325.1 uncultured Verrucomicrobiota bacterium
GTCACCTCTGAGCGCTTTCACACTTTTTGATGGTGCGTATTTCATTTAACGGGGCTTGGATGATACGGGGATAAGTGTCGGCGCTGACCAGTTCACACAGGCTTTGCACAGGGTAACGTATTCATGTGGTTTTCCTTTTCCTGTTGGTGGCGGGCAGGGCGAAGAGTTCGAAGAAGAGGTCATCGGTGAAGCTTTCGACCTCCCTTTGTATTGGCGCTTTGCAGCAGGCCGTTGGCCATGTATGTTCGCACAGGGCGATGATGACCGGCTTGTTCCGCAGGCGGGCGGCCAGGATGCGCAGGGTCACGCTTTTGCCCATTTGCTGCTCGATCCGCCAGGTGATTCAGGGCTACACCCTTCACCTCGCTGCACTCGCTACTCTTCTTTCATCCTTGCGGATTATTTCACTACCGGGCGGTTGACTATTCCTTACCCGGAGAGGTCTGAGCGCCCTTCGGTGCTGTCCTCTTCGACCGGCAACCATTGTCATTTCGTCAATTGTCATTCCCTCGTATAATCCTCTTCCCACTCGATCACAAATGCGTGGCACAGGGAGTTGGATGCCGGTGCCTGGCTCCATAGTCCGACGTTCCACCAGCGGGAATGGAACCAGGGACGGTCGGGTTGGCGCAAGTCATAGTCAAGAAAATGTCGGTAGGTCAGCGGGGTGTTGTCGATCCAGGCTGTGGCACCGTTTGCTTCGTCATATAGACCAAGCCAGGAATTCCAGTTGCGGACAGGCAGCAGGTCCAGCACAAACGCGTCTTCGTCAGCGTCGGCAATGGTGACCAGGTGGCCGCCGACTGTCGTGGCACGGGCGACTGCGTTGGACCAGGTCCCGGGCTGAACCACAAACAAGTAGCGACGGCCTTCGTGGGTTGCCGCATAATGCCGCAGCGTTGTCAGGTCTTGGGTGGCTAGCGCCAGCCGGATCCGTGTCATACGCGCCGTGTCGCGTAAGGCTTGCCTGCTTTCCCAGCGGTTCAGGATACGATTGAGATATGCGGGGTCCAGCATGGTCTCCGTAAAGAAAAAGCCTTTTGCCGGCGGTTCTGTTTCAAAAGGCGCCAGGCTGGTCAGCGGGTTGTACTCGCATTCGAGGTATGCGAGCGCCGGCAAAGGTTGCAGTTCCGCGATATCGTTTCCGGAACAGAGCAGCGTATGTAAAGGTAGGTCGCGCAGGGAGGCGAGATTCCTGATTTCGTTGAACGAGCAGTCCAGTTCCTGGATCGGCAGACCTGCGAGCGGCCGCAGATCGTCGATCAGGTTGTGGGCGCAGTTCAGCATGTGCAGCGGCAGCCGGCCGATATGGCTCAGATCGTCGATCATGTTGGCCGAACAGTCCAGCTCTTTCAGGGCCATGCATCCGCGTAACGGCATCAGGTTCGTGACCTGGTTATGTGCGCAGTTGAGTTTTGTGATGAGCAGGTTTTTCAACGGGGTGAGATCGTCCAGGTCGTTAAAGGAGACATCCAGATCGAGCAGCGCCTTGTTCCCTGCCAAGGGCGCCAGGTTGGCGATCCGGTTATTGGCGGCGTTCAGTTTTTTCAGCGGCATGCCGCGCAGCGGTTCGAGCGAAACAATTTCGTTGTGGGACAGGTCCAGGTCCTGAATGTTCAGCGCACGCAGCGGTTTGACGTTCCTGAGTTTGTTGCGGGCGCAGGACAAGCGTTTCAGGTTCGAGCCGATCAACGGAGTCAGTTCTTGGATTGCGTTGTGGTCGCAGTCCAGGTGTTCGAGGCTTGTTCCTTCGAGCCCGGCCAGGTCGGGGAGCTGGTTGTCGCTGCATTTCAGGTAAGAGAGCGGTGTGTTGGCCAAGGGCGCCAGGTCGTCGATCCGATTGTCGGCGCAGTCCAGATAGGTCAGCGGCATATTGCTCAACGGCGCTAGGTCGCCGATGCGATTGCCCGAACAGTTCAGGTATTCCAGCGGCATGCCGGCCAATGGGCTGAGGTCAGTCAGGCCTATGTTCTTGATATCTAGGTGAACCAGGTCCGGTATGTCAGCCACGAACCGGAGCAATTCTCGGGTCTGCGTTTCCGGCCAGTTGTTGCGGCGGACGGAGAGCAATTCGAGCGGAAGCCGATGATCTGGAGCCAACGCGCGGACTTCTTTCAACAAGGCCATGGCTTGGTCATAGTTCTCATTGCGCCAGTTGGTGAAACACTCGGCTTCCAGCATCTTGATCCAATATGGCGAGTTGCGGTATTTGCGCTCCATGTTGGCCTTGATGTGCGCAAGGCGTTTGTGGTCGGAGGAATTTTCCTGGCAGGCAATGGCGAACGCTTTGGCCAGGGCGCGCGCTTCGATCTCGTGACCCGGAAAATCCTCGGCCATGTAGAGGTACTGTTGCAGGGCGGCCTGGTGGTTGCCGGCGGCATAGAGGGCGTCGCCCACGGTCAATGGGCTGGCTTTGCGCGGCAATCCACGGCGATAAACCTTGAGCGTGTGAATATCCACGTCACCCCAGGAACGCACCGCGATCCGGTCCATGTGTTCGCCCTCAAGCGGCAGCACCCACATCCGCTGTTGAACTTGCTTGTCGTTGACCCACAGTGAGACTTCATCGTTGAGCCGTTGAATGACCAAGCGATAGACCTGGCCGGTATTGAATGCGATGGACACCGCGTCGGTCAGGTCCAGGCCCTGGCTTTGTGCGTTGCGTGAGATAAAGGTATAGGCGCCGCCCCAGCCGCCAAACTGACAGGTGTAACCGGGTGGTGAGAAAGCGAAACGCTGAGGATGTATCCAACGCGCATTGATCATCATTTCCAGGCCATCCACGGCCTGGGGCCAGGACGCTTCGATTTCGAGCCGGACATTGTGCCGTTCGTGAACGTTGCGCAGCCAGAAAAGATAATTGGCCGGCAAGCGCAAGCGCTGTTCCAGTGCAAGATCGGGCGGGATGGATTCAACTTCCAGGTTCTCTGTGCAGAAAAACAGATCGTCAATGTGCTGGTCCTGTAGGAAATCTTTTTTGTAGATCAATTCCCACTGTTCGAAGCCGAAGTAGTAGTCGCGCACGAAATAGGTGGCCAGCAATGCAAGGCTCAGCAGCATGAAAGCGATCGTCACGCGCAGGATGAGCAGGCGCCAGCGTTTATGTTTGCGTTTCAGCCGCGCCGTGGCCACGCGCTTGTAGAGTATGGCATGCTCGGGATCGTCCGGATCGAGCAGGCTGGCAGCCAGTTCCGGTTCGTTGTGTGAAAGCGCGTAGGCCGCGTATTTGCGCAGGGCTTCGCTCAAGCCTTCGTGGGCGGTGTGGTTTTCCGGCCAGAGCTTGAGCGCCTGCTTGAAGTCGGCCACGGCTTCGGCATAGCGTTCGTAGCGTTGCTCCTGCTCGGCCAGTTCAATGCCTTCCTCGGCCAGTGCGACCAGGTTGGCGCTTTCGGCGTGGGCGCGATACTCCTGAACTTCCTGCTGAAATGCTTTAACGCTTTCGTGCCGGTCCGCTGGCGCCGTGGACATGGCTTTGTAGGCGATGTTGAGCAACTCGCTTTTGCGGTCCGTGGGTTCGATCATGTTGTTGGCTGCGTCCAGGATGCAGTCCCAGAAACGGACTTTTTTGGAACGCGGTTGCTTGCCGGTAACGATTTCGAACAGCACGGCGCCCAGCAGATAGATATCGCTGTGAATGCCCACGGCGGCCTGGTCGCCCAGCGCCATTTCCGGCGCCATATAAAGCGGGGTGCCGCAGAGCTGCGGGTCATCGGTCATGCGACCGGCTTTGCTGGCGCCCGACACGTCAGCGGCCAGGCCCCAGTCGGTCACCAGCACTTCGCCGTGATCGCCCAGCATGACGTTGTCCGGTTTCAGATCGCGGTGGATGATACCGCGGCTGTGGGAGAACGAGATGGCGTCAGCCACTTTCATTAGTACATCGAGGTTATCGAACAGCGAGTAGGTTTTCAATACTTTGCGCCAGACCGTGCCCTCGACGCGCTTCATGGAATAAAAAAGCTGTCCTTGTTCATTAAAGGCGACATCGTAGATGGGTACGATGTTGGGATGAGCCAGTTCGCCGGTGACCACAGCTTCGGCCAGGAATTCGTTGCGTTCCGCTTCCGTGTCCGCTTTGTCCATGTTTAGCATTTTAAGCGCAATAGTACGATCCAGGGAGGTTTGTCGCGCTTCATACACCCAGCCCATGCCGCCTTTGCCCAGCAACCGGTTCAGTTCGTAATCCACGGGGCCGTTGTGCGGTGTATGCTTGTCGGCAATGGTTTGCCGACGCAAGGTGATCATGGACGAGATGTTGGTGGGCACATCCATGTGCACCCGCTCGTTGCCCCTGATGGTTTCGGTCGGGTCTTTCTTGACCCCCTGAAAACGGGTGCGAATGGTTTCCAGGGCATGGCGTTGCCTGGGATCCTTGATCTCAGGCAGTTCACCCTCGGGATATGCGTGCTCGTCGGCATCCTGCTTCTGATTCCGGCGTTTAGCGCTCATCGTTCTGTCCGCTGTGTGACTTCATCTAAACAAGATACTTTTTTGCAAGGAAAATTTCAAGGGGAAACGCGGACAGACGCGGAACACGGATGAACACCTCTGACATGGCCATTATCTTGTGGTAGGGGCTTTCGGAATTAGTCATTCCTTTGTCATTGGGTATTGAGTGAATGCGTCACGCTCTCAATCTTCCGCCCGTTCGTTCCCGGGCGCCATCTTGACGATGCGAGGATCGAAGCGGGCGACCAGGTCGACCAGTTCGGCCTGTTGCGCCATGACCTCGTTGATATCTTTGTAGGCCATGGGCGCTTCGTCCAGGCCGGCGGACATCAGATCGACCTTGCGTTCGCGCAACAGCTTTTTGACTTCGCTCCAGGTGCAGCGCTGCTTGGCTGCTTTGCGGCTCATGGCGCGGCCTGCCCCGTGCGAGGCGGAATCGAGCGATTCAGCGCAGCCCAACCCGCGCACTAGGTAGCCTGGCGTGGCCATGGATCCCGGAATGATGCCCAGCAAACCCGAGGCTGCCGGGGTTGCGCCCTT
>CAZOLK010000115.1:4999-15262 GCA_964580325.1 uncultured Verrucomicrobiota bacterium
CTCCTGGTCGTCATGGCGCTCTTTCCAGGCGAAATTGTGGTGGTTTTCAATGTCCATCAGCACGCGTGCACCCAGGTTGCGGGCAATGTGATAATGGATCAGCATATGGTTGGCAGCCGCGAATTTGCCCATCAGTTCCATGGCTGTCCAGTATTCCCGGCCCAGCGTGCTGCCAAGATCGAACCAGGCCAGATGTTTGAGATGGCGTGGCAATTCGGGATGGGCTTCCATGGCCAACTTGCTGTAATGCGTGGCTACCAGCCCGCCCGGTCCGCGGCTGCCGCTATGGCTGAGCAGCGCCAGGTATTTGCCGGTTTTGAGCCGCAGATCGTCTTTGGGCATGGTCAATACGCCGAATTCGACAAAATGATTGCCGCTGCCGCTGGTGCCCAGTTGCGACCAGGCCTTGTCCTTCAAATGCTTTAGAAATGGCGTGGCTGCCCAATCCTCGTCCATGATCAGATGGTTGCGTTTCTTCCTGAACGTGGCGCCGACGCCGAAGCGGGTTTCCTCTTCAATCGCTTTTTTGAGTTTTTCCGGCATGGCCTCGATGGATTTGGCCGGCATGTCGAGCACGGTCATTTTCATCCGGCAGGCAATATCCATGCCCACGGCATAGGGGATTACGGCATCGTGCACAGCCAGCACCCCGCCGATGGGCAAACCATAACCGACATGGGCATCGGGCATCAATGCGCCGGCCACGGATATGGGCAACTCGCAGGCGTGCTGCATCTGCTCGATAGCGCTGGGATCCAGTTTCGCGCCGAATTGACGGTAGGGTGCCGGACGGTCGCGTGGGATATATAGCGTCTTTTCGCGATGGGTCTGCATGAACGCATCGGCCAGTTCCCCAAAATACGGATGCCCTTCATAAGCGACCGGATCTTCGACCAGATCAGCGACCATGGTGCGCAATTCACGTTTCTTCATGCCCGATTTGGCGGCCTCGGCTACGGCTTTGATCGCCAGTCGTACTGCGCCCCCATCTGGTATGCCCAATTTCAATAATTCCCGTTTGTTCATGATGTTCAGAGTGTAGTTAAAAGCGATGGATTGGGAAAGGATAAAGATGTGTCGAGTTGGCGCGTGGGAATCGGGGGCTGAAGAGTGACGTCCTTTTGGCTTTACGCAAACCCAGGCCGCCTGCTGCCCTGGCCTGCGGCGCCCGTGTCGATCCGGCAGCGCAGTCTTCGCCCCTGCATTCTCTGCTGCAAATAATCTTGTTCCCTCCGCCGCTTTCTTTTAACTTGGTTCATTATGGATTCGTCGGATACTTTTTGTGTACGTTTCTGGACCGCGCTGGATGTAGCCAGTGACGGAACCGTGCGCCCTTGCTGCTCGTTCACCTCTTTTGTCGAGTGTGGCGGCAAGCCGGTGCGATTTGCCGGAATTACGCCTGTAGAGGGTTTATGCTCCGCGTCTTTCGCAAGCTGGCGCAAGCAGGCGTTGCTCGGGCAACCGGTCGAGGGCTGCCGCTATTGCTATATTAAGGAAAGGGATGGGTGTGTCAGCGACCGGATGCTATACAACAAGGCCTATGCTTACCTGCACCACCAGGACCCGCGCATGGTCTTTACCGAGGCGGCACCGGAAAAGTTGAAACCGCGAGCTTTGTCCCTGCACCTGGGAACGCTGTGCAACCTGAAATGCCGCATGTGCGGACCCCAGGCCAGTTCGCGTATCGCGGGCGATGCCGTGCATCAAGGCTGGGCATGCCAGGAACCGGATATCGCTAGGTTCGTTAAAAGCGATGCACCTGACGCCGGTTGGGGGCACGATGCCAGTCTGCTGCTCGACAAAGTAGCCCAGGTGGCCGATATCCTGACCGATCTGCATGTCTCGGGCGGAGAACCGTTAATTATGCCCATGACACAGGAGTTGTGCCGTTATCTGGTCGATACGGGACGCTGCGATATTACGCTTGCCATGCCGTCCAACGGCACGCGCATTGCGTTGGAGATGCTCGATCTGCTGGCCGCTTTCTCGGCCCTCAATATTCGCCTCAGCATCGACGGATCGCAAGCCGTGGACGAATATATCCGCTTTCCCTCCCAATGGGACGAGGTGGAGGCAACTGTCGCCAAGCTCAAAGCCTTGCCCAACGTCCATCTCACCGTGGGCTTCACGTTGAGTGCTTACAACATCTTTGAACCGATTAAGGTCGTGGAATGGGCCCATGCCAAACGTATGCGCTTCGAATACGGGTTTGTCGAAAAGCCTTTTTTTATTCGACCCGGCGTCATGCCCTCCGCGGTTCTGCGCCAGGCTGCCGGTCGGATCGCGGCATTTTTGGGGCGTCAACCAACCAGCCAGGACCCTGACTCCCCGCGCAGTCGCAGTCTGGACCAGTTGAAGGGGCTGCACAGTTATATGCTGAACCTGGCTGACAAACCGGACCGTGATAGGTCTGACGCATTTCGTGAATTCATGCAGTTCACCAATGCACTCGACCACGACCGCGGCCAGTCCGTGGCCGACTCCTGTCCGGAACTGACGGCAGCCTTACAAGAAGCCGGTGTGACCTGGGTCGATCATCCTGACACGGCCTACTACGCAGCCTGCGCGCGAAGGTCTACCCACCGGTTTGCGCAACGCGCTAAAGATTTTGCTCGAAATGCGATTGTCGGCTGCCGAAATTTTTTTTTTTCATCCAGCGATTGACACCTCTCCTGCTCCGCATGACCGTGAAGTAACGGCATCGTTCTTACGGCAGCCGGTATGTCAACGGATTTCAGCTTGTTCCCCTCATACTCATTTTGCTCAATACAACGTGCGGCTGAGAATATCTTCCTGTACATCGCGTTCGAGCGAAACAAACCTTGCGGACCAGCCGCCGATGCGCACCATCAGGTTGGCGTGCTTTTCCGGTTCGCGCATGGCTTCGCGCAGATCTTCCTGGCTGGTGACCGTGACGCTGGCCTGCAGGCCGCCCATGTTGAAGAAGGCCAGGAACAGGTTGTCCAGTTGGGCGCGGTTGCGGGTGAACATGCTCCGCGACAGTTTGATGTTGGTGGCTACGCCGCCATTGGCCGGGTCCACTCGGGCCAGCGATTTGAACAATGCCGTGATCCCGTTGCGGTCGCGCCCCGCGGTTGGCGCATGACCAATGGCATAGACGTCGCCCTTTTTGCGACCGTCCGCTGTGGCGCCAGTGTTTTTGCCCAGCCAGTAGCCGCCCGGATTGACGCTGCTGACTGTGAAGAAATCGAAGCCGTGCCGCTTGCCAGCCTGTTTGGCCAACCGATTGATGTCCTGCCACATGGTGACCAAGGTCTGGTCCGCTTCCTTGTCGTCATTGCCGAACTTAGGACAGGCCAGCAAACGCTGGCGCAAGTCTTCGCAGCCAACATAATCGTTGTCCAGCGCCTGCACCAGTTGCTCCAATGTGATGGATCGTTCTTCATAGACCAGGCGCTTGATGGCGTAAAGGGCATCGGCCGCATTGCTGAAACCATGGCCCATGATACAGGCGCCCAAGTGACGCACGCCGGACAGGTAGGGCTGGCCGGCGCGCAGGCAATCGTGGGTCAGCAGGCTGGCCAGCAGGTAATCGTTTTCCTCGGCTGCCACGCTCAACAGACTCGCATGGAAGCGGGCCAGCATGGTCGCGCTGTATTCGGCCTGGACCAGGAACGCCGCGTACAGCTTGTCATAGGTGTCGAAATCGGTCAGTGGTCCGGTTGACGGGCCAATGCGCACCTCTTCGCGGTCCATGCCCTGATGCAGGACCGCGTCGAGCGTACGCGGGACGTTCCAGACGCAATTGAGCAGGCTCGGGCTGCGTCCGCCGATCATGATTTCACCGCAGCCCAGCGGGTAGTAGGACGCTGCTTCTTCGAGCGAAATGTCCATGATCCGGCTCACACCGGGTATGATCGCGTCATCGTTGTAAAGCGTGGGAAAGACACCGCCTTCGCCGATCACGTCGAAGGCCTTGCGCAGCAGTTCCGGGTTCTGTTTTTTATGGAAACGCAAGGTGAGTTGCGGGATCTCCTGGCGGTGCCGCCGGGTCGCTTCCATGGCGGCCAGGGCAAACCGGTCCGCATGGGTCTCATTGCGTCGACCTTTGCCGCCGATGACCATGCGACAGACTGCTGGATCGCCGTTTTCGAAAATCATGCGCCACAGGTCCATAACCAGGGCCAGCGCGCCCTCTTCGTCCAGGGTTCCACGCTCCAGGTCGCGTACGTAAAAATCGCCCAGCGCTTGGTCCAGGCGCCAGGCTTCCAGGTGCTTACCTTCGGCCAGCAGCGTGTAGAGCCAGACCAGTTGGATGGCCTCGCGCAGCGAATCCGGTGCGCGCACGACGATTGCGTCCAGGGTCGCGGCCAGGTCGCGCAGGCTATCCTGCTCCTGCTCGTTGCAAGCGCTTTGGGCCAGGTCCAGCGCCTGCTTTTCGTAATGCCGGCACACATCGACAATCACATCTAGGGCCATGCGCAGTCCCTGATAAAAGGAGAGGTCTTCGCCGCACTCGCGCGCCTGGTTTTCACGCGCAGCTACATCGTCGTAAAGGCCGGGCAGACCACGGCGAATCAGCAGGTCCAGGTCGGGCGCTAGGCAAGAGCCGGGTGCGCCATCGCCGGTGATCTGGCCCTTTACCCCTGCTTTAAGTGCTTCGCGCACTTCGGGTTCGAGCTGGGCACAGGCCTTGGCCGTGGTGCATTCTTTACGCCAAAAATCTTGCAGCTCGGTCAGTATGTCAACCGCTTCTGGCGTCTTGCCATAGCGTTCCAGGGCGGAGAAGTCGAAGCAATAGCCGCCCTGCTTGCCCTGGCTGTTGCCGTGCGGCAGCCGAGTGAACCAGATCGGGCCCAGGTAGATCAGCCGGTCCTCAGCTTTGCGACCGGCAAACAGGTCACCGATTTGAATTGTACCCATCAGGGCCGGATACTGGGTTTTCAGGCACATGGCTTCGCGTATAGCTTTGGGTGCATCCCTTTGCTGCTTATAGGCTTCGGTAAAGGCTACCGCTTGTGTGACCACCGGATCCAATGTATTCTGCTTCATGGCACGCTCCACTATTTATTAGACAATATGTTTTATAAAACGATATGTATAGTATATAAGAATCGAGAGCAAGCGAAAAACAGGAAAAAGTGGTCTGGCCGGGTGGGGACGGATGGAGTAGCATGGGGTTGATACGATATGAGAGCAATGGACGACGAGAACAGCGCATCGCGCAGGGGCCGACCGGCCGTCAAGTCGGCGCGGGTCAAGAGCATCTTGCGCCAATGGATCACGGCAGGGAAATATCGCCAAGGCGAATTGATTCCCACGGAGCGCGAGTTGACCCGCGAATTTCAGATTTCGCGCATGACCTTGCGCAAGGTGATCGACGATCTGGAAGCCGAGGGCCTGATATTCAGGATTCACGGCAAAGGTACGGTCGTTGCGTATCCAGCCGAGTTCGGCGCCGCTGTGTTTGACGCACGCCAAAGCATTGTCTTCCTGATGCCGCGCAGCCTGATGGAAACCCAGCACGCTTTTTTACGCCAGGTTACCCAGGGCATGCAATCGGTTCTGGCCCAGGACCCGAGTCTGACCATGAGCTTCTGCTGCTTTGAACAGGGCCAGCGTTTCAGCACTTTTTTTAAAGAGCACAGCCGGCTCGTACGCGCCTGGGGCGGGTTGCTGACGTTTGCCGGCTACCTGGACCTTGATTCGCTCAACCTGCTGACATCGCTGGGCATCCCTGTGGTGGCGTTTGCCAAGCCGAAAGATCCAGCGCCGCGCTTTTCCTATGTTGACGTGGACAACGAGGCGGGCGGCCGCATGGCCATGCGTCACTTGTTGCGCCAGGGTTGGCGCAAGCCGCTGGTGTTCGACTATTTCGAGCGCATGCACACCGCGTACGCACGTCTGGACGGAATCCGCCAGGTTCTACGCAAAGCCGGCATTGAGCGCGAAGAGCGTTTTTTCGTCAATAATCCGACGCATGTCGAAGCAGATTCCCATGACTATGCCCAGGATATGATCCGATCATTCCTGGAGGAAAAGGATACAATCGACAGCGTGTTCGTGCACATGGAAAGCCCCACCATCGGGATCTACCGCGGCATCCAGGCCAAGGGCCTGACCATTGGTCGGGACATTGCCGTAATTCATTACAACGACTTTGAATGGCTGGAACAGGCGCTGAGCCCCAAACCCACCGCAGTGCGCCAACCGTTCGTCAAAGTGGCGGCCGAAGCGACCAAACTGCTGATCCGCCAGATGCAAGAGGCCGCCCCCATCGTCGAAGCGATCATCATCCAGCCGGAACTGATCATCCGCGAATCCTGCGGTGTGCGTGAAATAGAATGCAGATAAGCGAGACCATTCTCTTGGTACGGTTTGCCCAATTTCCGCTTGACAGTGGGTGATGCTTTTGTTTATTCAAACACCATGAGTTTGAAAATTTACACCAAAATCCCCTATGGCACTGTCCGTTACTTCAACATCCAGGATGATGACGATGCTCCGGAAGTGCATTTTACGCCTGATCCGCAGGATCAGGCCGAAGCCCTCTGGTTCTGCTTCCGGTTGGTGGAGCATAAGCCGCGCAAGGACGAGGAGCGTAAACTGAAACTCGTGCTTCGCTATTATGAAACCCTGCGCGGCGCCGTCAATCCGGCCCATTGCATGCCAGTCTACCACCCAAAGGATCAGGGCTGGTTCAGGATGAAAGCCGGCACCCTGGAAAAAACCGAGGACAGCCAGCTCATGGTCTCATGGCAGATACCGTATCCAGCGCCCAGTACGGAAGTAGCCCTCTGCTTTCCGTACGGTAAGCCGGAAATAGAAACGCTGGTTCATAAATCAAAGGGCACCTGGCGTACGGATATCATTGGCATAACCTCGCACGGTCGCGATATCGTGCGCCTGAGCAACGATCTCAGCCAACCTGATGCACATCGCCCCGGGTTGTATATCCTGGCCCGTCAAAACCGGGCCGACACGCCCGCTTCCTGGGTGCTGGACGGCATGCTGCAGCAATTTTCCAAGGTGCGCAACAATCCCTATGTCATCTGGGTCGTGCCTTTGGCCAATACCGATGGCGTCATCAAGGGCGATCGCGAACCATGTCCGGGCGATCTTTTCCACACCTGGGGTTTGCCGGTCAAGCGCCACGAGAACGAGGTGTTGCTGCGCGATATCGAACGCTGGCGCGTGCGCTGCAAGCCATCGCTGGTCCTTGATCTGCGTTCGCCTGGGCTGGATCACGTTGACGGCTTATTCGCCTGGCAACCGGAAGGCGACGGCTTTAAGGACATGCATGACCAGGCGGTCAAACGCGCCAACGAGATCAAGACCCGGCTGTCCAGCGATTTTGCGGCCGATGCGTTCAACCATCCGTATCCAGTCATGGTCAATGATTTTTTCAGCGCTATGCGTGCGTGCGACCTGTGCACCCTATCTCTGCAAGTCCCGTTCGCCATGGCCGGTGGCCAGATTCTGTCACAGAAAAACTACCGCGAAGCCGGCAAACGCATTGCCGAAACGCTGTTGGCAAAGTAGTGGCGATATCGTGTGTCGGGCATCGGAATTTTCACGGTATCCTGGCCATCCAACAGGAATCGGTAAACGCCATCCAGCATGCGGCTTCACTAGTTTTGCCAGGCGTAGACCTGGTGCTGTTCGGACCCAAAGTCCTGGCGTTCAGCCTGGAAGCACAGCCCGATGCACTTTTTGCCGATTGCGAGGCTTACTACGAGCATGTCCACCGCATCCTGGCCGACGCACCGGTCAAAGTTTCGCGCCAGGGTAATCCCTGGAGCCGTATTTGAGGGATTCAAGTTCCAATAGGAATTCCAAATCCAATGTCCAATCAGGGCATATTGCCCTGAACTCCTTATATATAGGCAAATCAAATAAAAGAACCGCGGTCAAACGACCGCGGTTCGTCAAAAAACAGCGCTTAAACCTCAGGCAAGGGCGCTTTTGGCCTGGCCGACAATCTCGGTGAAGCCATCGGGATCGTGCACCGCCAGATCGGCAAGCACTTTGCGGTTCAAACCGATGCCGGCTTTTTTCATCCCGTCAATGAAACGGCTGTAGGTGATGTCATTCATTTTACAGGCCGCGTTGATCCGAGCGATCCAGAGTGCGCGATACTGACGCTTTTTCTGCTTGCGGTGAATGAAGGCATAGGACATGGCTTTGTCCACGGCCTCGGTCGCTGTGCGATACAGCCGATGACGGCTGCCCATAAAGCCGCGCGCCATTTTGAGCCGACGTTTTCTCCGCTTGCGGGAAGCTGGTGCATTGGTTGATCTTGGCATTTCTTTTCTCCTGCTTTTCTATCAATCGGCAATCTGGGTTGCGATTCGGCGGATATCCGCGCTTCCGGCCACACGTTCGCAACGTAAATGACGTTTGCGCTTCGCCGATTTACCGGTTAATAGATGTCCGCGTCCCGCGGATTTGAATTTATATTTTCCTGTCCCGGTTTTTTTAAACCGTTTCGCCACTGATTTTCTCGTTTTTTGCTTAGGCATCTTACTTCACCCCGTCTCCGTTTCTAACACAACCTTAAACCTATCTTATAACATGATGGAAAACAGGTTGTTATATCGCCGCCCCCCCGATGCCTGTTCATGCGTGGAAGGCCCTGTTGTCCCATACCGACCCTTTCGCTTGCCCGCGAAAACGTAAATATGTATCGCTAATACTAAAAAAAGTCCAGCATTTTCAATAAAAATATGAAATATTTTTTTAGTCGCATTCGTCCAATAATATGTATAGTAACAGATAAATGGACTATTTCAAAAGCGGAAGGAGCTTTTTTATGAGTGCGCCAAGAAAAGCTGTAAACAGCAAGCTGGACCATCCAGCCCACGTAACGGTACGAAATTTTTATCAATGCACACACTCCACATATCGAAAGAGTGGAGCTAACGGGGAATACAAAGCTAACCTAAACGAAAGGAATCATATTATGTCTACTCGACAAAAGTGGATCATCGCGGTCCTGACGCTGATGTTGCTGGCTGGATTCAGCTTGCTGCCAGTCGGCGCGGCGGATGAGGAAGGCTGGCGTAAAATCGGTTCGTTCTCGGCGGACGGCAAATCCAAGGAGATGACGCTGGATGCGCAAATCGAGTTCTGCAAGATCAAGTGCACTGGCGGCGAGATCAGGATCAATACCCTGATCGTCATGACTGACAACGACAAGGTTCCTTTTCGGCCGCGCGCGGTGCTGAAAAGTGGCGAGGAACATACGGTAAAGTTCGAGAAAAAACTGAACGTGCACCTGTTGCGCTTGAGCGACAGCAATGGGGGCGCCTACGAAGTCTATGTGAAGTAGCGCTTTGCGAAACCTGCCGGCTATCATCGGATACGCCACGCTGCGGCGATTGGAGCGGCTCAACCGGATCGTATCGGTTCTGTGCGCCGTGCTGGTCGCCGCGGTTCAACCGGCCAACTGGCGAGGGCCGACGCGCGAGGTGTTCAGCCGTCAGATCTATTTTTCCGGTGTCACGGCTTTGCGGTTCGTTTCGACTTTGGCCCTGCTGTTAGGTATTTCGGCGGTGAACCAGGTCCAGATCCAATTGAATAACCTGGGCAGTTCCTCGCTGATCGGGCCGCTGCTCAAAGCCATTACCATCCGCGATCTGGGGCCGCTTTTGATCAACATCATCGTGGTCGGTCGCAGCGGAACGGCGATCACCTCGGAACTGGCCGGCATGCAGGTCAATGACGAGGTGCGCGTGCTGGAGGCGCAGGGCGTGGACCCGTTACACTACCTGGTGATGCCGCGCGTGCTGGCTATGGCCATCTGCGTGTTTTGCCTGACCGTCTTTTTCGCGGTAATCGCCCTGATCAGCGGTTGCCTTAGTGGTCCCCTGCTGGGCGTGGCCGCCAACAGTCCGGCCATTTTCATGGATATCGTACTCCAGGCCCTGGAGCCGGTGGATTTTGTCCATCTGGTGGTTAAAACCCTGGTGCCTGGTTTGTTTTCTGGCGTGATTTGCTGTCTTTACGGCTTGGACGTGGAGCGTTCGCTGGCGGAAATTCCCCAGGCTACGACCCAGAGCCTGGGTTCGTCGATGATGGCCATGTTTCTGGTCTTCGCGGTCATGACGATCGTGATCTATTCCCTGCATATATGAACGAGAACGCTGTATCCGAAATACCGCTGCTGCGGTTTGACGACGTGTATGTCGCGCATCAATCTGAGTATGACGCCAACCTCAAGGGCGTGAGTTTCGAGTTGCGTGCGGGGGAACTGCTGCTGGTCATTCTAGAGCAGGAGCATCCCTTTACGCCGCTGCCCGA
>CAZOLK010000116.1:0-1251 GCA_964580325.1 uncultured Verrucomicrobiota bacterium
AGCGAATGCAGCAGTAGTTCGCCGGGAGCGGCAATGACCTTGTCGATTCCGCTGCCGCGCTCTTCGCAAATCCGGAACCGCCGCATCAGTGACGCCAGCGTCTCATTCCGGGATTTAGGTGGCGTATCGATGAATCGTTGCGGGTTGACCAGCGGTTCACCTGGATTGGTGATCTCCATCCGGTCGGCGAAAATCTCCACCATCGGTCCTGCGCCCCGGACTAGAAAATCCTGATGGATCAACGCATTGGCGACCAGCTCGCGCACAGCCAATTCCGGGAACATGGGCACCGTCTTGCGCAGGGCTGGCCCGATGACTTCATTCGACGGTATCAGCCCGTTGACGTATTCCAGCAAGCCTTCGAACCCGGAGGCATATCCCTTGCCACCGACCTGCTCCCTGAGCGTTTCGGTTCGGTCTACACCCCGGTATTGAATGACGCGAATGGCTTTCCGTTTCAGACGTGGAAATCCCGCAAGCTGCTTCGCGAACAGGATCGCCCCAAGGTTGGTGATATTCCACCCGCCTGCAGGATTGCGGCGGATCAGGTCATCATCCACCAATGCCGCGAGAATCCCGTCGCGGTTTGCCGGCAACGGCGCCTCCAGCAGATCGAAGTAGGCCGGATAGTCCAGCGCGGTCAGCACGGCATCGGACGAAGCCTGTTCCTCTGCAATCAGGTCCTCGAAAGGGGTGTGATCAAACACTCGCCACAGCTCGCGCTCCCGGTCGGGCGCATCCTTGAGCTTCTTCTTCACCTCGCCAATGCGGATGTACTCCGTGCGGGAGAAACGGACTGGATGCCGCACCGCCCGCTCGATCTCCAGCAGCACAACCGGCTTCCCTTCGATCAGAATGTCATGGAAGCGAAAGTGGATTTTCGGATCGAGCAATTGCAGCAACCAACTCTCCAACGGCTGATTCCCCTTCCGGGCTGTGTTCGGGCGAAAGGTTGTGCCCTCGATGTCGTGCGTCTCGTTGTTCACGCCCCACAGTAGATAGGCCGAAACCTTGCCGTTGACGGCGGCGGCGTTCGATAGCGCCGAGATGTACTCCCTGATCGCCTGCGGTTCGGCATCGTTGCCCTTGAATTCGACCCACTCGACCTCATGCGGCAGCTTGCACAGCTCGCGCACCAGGCCCGCCAGATATTCCGGACTGTCATTCCGCAACATCCAGGGCCTCCTCTTCTACCTCTGAAATCCCAACGGGATTCCGTCCCGTAGCCCGGGGTTGCCGCGTCCGCGCGGC
>CAZOLK010000116.1:1351-15234 GCA_964580325.1 uncultured Verrucomicrobiota bacterium
GCGCCTGCGGCGCAACCCTGGGCTACAGGACAATGCCCCGTTGGGGCATGGGGCGCCAACGCGGTGGCAGACTTCAAGCCTTGGACGATCTCGGTCATGGGTTCTCATCCGCCTGGTATTGCCAACCGCGTGCGGTCGCCGCAACGGTAAGGCGTTTGGACTTCTTCTCGACCTGCGACTTCGAACATCCGCCAAAGTCGATCAGCACGTGGGCGGGAAAGGGTTTCGGATCGGATGCCACGGGCAATTCCAGAGCGGCGCACTTGTGGCAGGCGGCGGCAAGAACCCCGATGGACACGAACTCCAGTTCTTCTGTGTAGTGTGTCCAAGCCGCCTCGGCCGTCATCATGTCGCCATCATAGACGGACAAACGCCCGTTGTCCTTGGCGGTGGGCTTGAACGCCTGGCGAGTGACGCGCCCGGATTGAACCCAGGATGGATTGATCTGGCGGTGCAGCAACATATCGTCGTTCATGCCGCACCCCCCATCGTCCCCTGAACCTTGTCAACCAGCCATGCCCATTCCGCATCTTCGTCAAGATTCAGATCGCGGTTTTCTTCGTCATCTGTCTCCAGATCCAGCGCGTGCCAAGCGGCGCGCTTTGTAGTGAGCTGAATGTCCATGGAAACTTCGACCCGATCATTGGACCACTCGGCGCGGATGCCACCTTCAGGCGTGGGATACAGGTAGGGCGGCACTATCTCGTCCGGATAGTGAAGGCTGAATGCCTCTTCCAGCCAATCGAGCCCGTCCTTGGCGGGGGCTTTGCCGCCTCCCTCCAACCAGCCGTCTTTCAGGAGGCGTATCTCGTCAATCCTCGCTCCAACATCCAGAGGATCGAGAGGGCTGACATGCTCGATAGAGTCAAAGCGTACGAGCTTCCCATTGCGGTTCACGACGCCGACGCCCTGGATGAGCACCTTCTGGCCGGTTTGATAGCCTTTGAATGCTTCCAGGATCGTATCCCGGTGTTGCGGTGCGATAGGGGCTTTCACCTTGCGCCCGTCCGCCATCTGGATCTCGAATTGCATGTCGTCCTGGTCGGCTTCAGGAATCGAACCGCGCACGGATGTTTCCTCGGCCATCTCCCTGGCCGCCGAACTGGCGTATACGAGCTGCCGCCGGGTTTCACGGGTCAGCTTCGCCGGCTGGGTGTGCGCTGGCGTAGTGAACTCCATGGCTTCGCCTTGCCGCAGGCTGCGGCCCATGCGGTCGAAATAGTTCAGCGACTTCTCAGGCAGATGATCCGTGATGATTCCGCCCTTTTCCGCCGCGTCAACCGCCGAGACGATGGAATCGCGGGCACGTTCGAAGTAGCTCTGATTCTCCGGCGGAAACAGGGTCATGGACGCTACAACTAGCGAAATCACCGGAATTGCACTTCCGTCTTCAATGCCGGTGAGCTTTAGTTCGATGCCGTCCGTGAATCCACGTGGAGAGCGTTGGCGGTCGGGGTGTTCCTTGAGAAACTCCCCTTTCGCTACTTCAATGATCATCTCCTCAAGGACGGCGAGATCCTTCAAGAACTCTAAAGGTATAGCTGTGCCCTCGAATCGTCTGCCGGTCAGTCGAGGTTTCAGAAATTCGTGTTCACTCATGACAAACCTCTTCTTTGCTTCCACCAAGAATCTTCTCCAGCAAACCTTCGCTCTCGCTCTCGACGGCAAAAATGTCCGCTTTGATCTCATCAAGGGTGCGGAGAGGCTGCGGCTTGTAGAAATATCTGGTGAAGGATAACTCATAGCCGATCTTCGTCTTGCTCTCGTCAATCCAGGCGTCTGGCACGTAGGGAAGACACTCGCGCTTGAAGAATGTCTGGATGCCGCCCTCCTCCAGGAAGGGAACCTGTTCGGTGTCGCGCAACTCGCTGTCTGGCTCGTACCCGACAGCCCCGGCGTCGCTCAAGGTCGGAATCTGGTTGTGGAACTTGAACTTCAGGAGAATCTCCTGAACATTGACCGAGAAACCGTTCAGATACGCCTCAAAATTCGCTCGGAGTTGCTTCGGGTTGTCCAGGAGGCGACGCAGGGTGAACGGCGAGGAATTGTAGAACGCTTGCCCGGCTTCCTTGGCGAGGGCCGCGTCCTGATTGGCGACCTTCGCCTGGTCCAGGTGTTCCTTCATCTTCAACACGGCATCCTTCGTCGGCTCTCCAGCAGGGCGTCCAGCCGCCGGATCACGGTCATGGGAAGGATTACGTCCCGGTACTTGCCCCGGACGTAAACATCCCTCAGAACGTCATCTGCGATGCCCCAGATGAAGCTCACGAGGGAGTTGTGTTGCGTATAATTCATTCGCTGCTCTCTTCTTGTATCCGGTCTTCTCTGGCCTTTCCTGCCTCGACCCATTCGTCCACTTGAGACACCTTGAACTTCCATAGGCGGCCGACCTTGTGCGCCGGCATCCCACGGTTGTCGATCCATCGGTAAACCGTGTCCCGGCTGACTCCAATGTGTTCGGCAATCTCGTCGAGCGAGACCCACGATTCATGTGTCATGGTGCATTCCCATATTCTTTAGATCCTCGTGCCGCATAAACCGACGCAATATAGCATAGCAATGCAAGAAAAGGCAAGATCTTTCAAAACAGAAGGTGAGCGACTGCGCTTTCTGAATGCAGGGGAGCCAAAGCAAAGCGCTTTCTCCTGAATTGGACGGAAGGCGCCCGCGAAGCGGGTGCCTCCGCAATCCAATCTTCATTGCAAGCGAGATTGCCGGGTGGGTGGGGGTCGTGGTGGCCCGTAGGGCTGACACGCTCACGCACACCCCGCTGCGTTTGATGCACCCACCACGTTTGACTGCGAGATTCTTCTTCTCAGGGCGGTGGGTGGGGGTCATGATGCGGAGCGCGTTTTCTGAGCCTGTGAAGACGACACGCTCGGGATCATGACGGCCCCTTCATTGATGCAGTCCTGCACGAGGCCATACGCCTGTGCCACAACACCACCAGCATAGCAGCCACCCTCTATCGTGGCGCCATGGGAGCAGGCGATAACCGAACCATAGGCATCAACGGCATTCGCGCCGCTGATGGTCCCGCTCGCCGCTGCGCAATTGGATTACGCCAAGGGAACGTCCGACAATGCCTCCGACATACGTGTCGCCCGTGATGTCGCATTCCGCAACCGTTACGCCACGCACCACCCCGTTACTGCCGACACAACCGAATAGACCGATATCGTACACACCTGCCTGATCGATCCTGATGTTGCGAAGGGTGTACCCCGCGCCATCGAACGCACCCTCGAAACGGGCAGTGTCACTTCCAATCGCCACCCGTGCGGATACAAATCGATGTCGTTCGCCAGCGTCACCGTGCGCCCGGCGAAGGTCTCTCCCTGGTTTGCCAACCAGGCAAACTGCGCCAGCTCGAACGGGGTGCGGATCACCATGCTCTCCACCATGAAGGTGGGATTGCGCAGCGGTTCATCCGACCATAGGCCGAGAGCATCGAGAGCGTAATAGGGATAACGCAGGATCACGATGCCCGAGCCACCTGCACCGGAACCGGTGTTGGCCGCGCCCGCGGGCCGCTCTGGCATTTGCCGCCGATGCCGCTGGCCGAATTGGTGTTGAAGATTTCCGGAGCCGCCGGCCGCATACCAGTTGGTCGTGCCGCTGATACTACTCTGTACGCCCGCGCCACTCGCGCCGCTTCGCCGACCACGTTTCCCTGCGCGCGTGGCGTTCGCCGGGTCGGTAGCAGGCGATGAAGTCGATGGTGTGGATGTGCTGCACGAAGTTGAGCTGCTTGTTGCTGGTGGTGGCCCAGAAGTCCTGCCGGTTGTAGGTGAAGCTCTGCTTCTCCTGGCGGCCTTCCTTGGTGGTGACGGTGATCTCTACATTCTTTCCACAGAAACAGAAGACTCACCATTGCATGTGATAGCGCTCATCGGCCTGAAAGGCGTTTTCGATGTGCTTTATCTCCGGATCCTCATCACCGGGCTCACCGATGACTTCGATGATGTCGAACCTCAGGCAGGGCGGTTTGCGCTGGCCTAACTTTTTGACGTATGCCGCGGCGGCACGTGACATGTTGCGGCGCTTCTTGCGGTCAACCGCGGCCGCGGGACGGCCAAAGTCAATGTTTTTACGCGTTTTAACCTCCACGAAAATCAGAAAATGCTTTGTACGGGCAATGATATCGATCTCGTCTTTCCTGATCCGAAACCTGGTGCTCAGGATGGAGTACCCATTGCGTTTGAGGTAGCTGACAGCCAGGCGCTCGCCCCATTCTCCTGTTTCCAGATGGGCGGCTCTGGACGGCCCTGGTTGTTGGAATAGAGCGGTCAGTTTGTACAGCAGCGTGTGCATGATCCTTACTTATAATAGCGGGAGTTGCTCCTGTCCGCATTGCGCGACCGGTTTGAACGAGGTGCGATGATGAGGGCAAGGCCCATGTTGACGCAGGCGCGTGAGATGCAGCTTGGTGCCGTATCCTTTGTGTCGAGCAAATGCATATTGGGGATAATCCCGGTCGAGTTCGAGCATATAACGGTCGCGGCTGACTTTGGCGATGACGCTGGCAGCGGCAATGGACAGACTCAGGCCGTCGCCTTTGACAATGGCCTGGGCAGGACAGGGCAATCCTTGAACCGGTCTGCCATCCACCAGCACCCAATCGGGCGGCAAGGGCAGGGCCAGAATGGCTTTGCGCATGGCCAGATGCGTAGCACGCAAGATGTTAAGCCGATCGATTTCCACAACGGCAACCTGTGAAACACCAATACGAACGTCATCACAATGGGTTAAAAGCTCAAAAAAGCGTTCCCGTTCTTCTTGTTTTAATTGCTTGGAATCGGTCAACGCCTGCAGCAAGCCACGTTCCTCCCGCTCCAGGAAGGTGCGCTCAAAAAGCACCGCGGCAGCAAACACCGGGCCGGCCAGCGGACCGCGGCCGGCTTCGTCTACGCCGGCAACCGCCTGGCGGCCTTTACCCCAAGCCTCCCGTTCCAGGTGCAGCAAGGGATGGCCTTTTACTTAAATCGCCGTTCCTTAATACGCGTCGCTTTGCCGATACGTTTGCGCAGGTAATACAACTTGGCCCGGCGAACACGGCCTTTGCGTTCAACTTCAATCTTCTCGACAAACGGCGAGTGCAAGGGGAATACCCGTTCCACGCCCTCGCCATAAGAGATGCGGCGCACCGTAAAGGTTTCCGTTGAACCATGTCCGTCGCGCGCGATTACCGTGCCGGTAAAAGCCTGGATTCGTTGTTTTTCACCTTCGCGAATACTCACGTGCACGCGCACGGTATCGCCGATTTCAATGTTTGGGAGTTCGTCCTTTTTAAGGTTTTCCCGGTTAATTTTTTCAATGATGTCAACACTCATAGCCTACCCTCTTACACTCATGCCCTATTAAAAATCAAACAGTCAATAAAACAAATAAATCGCGCGGCGTCAACCCATGTTGTCGTCTTTTTTCAACAAATCGGGCCGCCGCATACGCGTTCGCCGCACAGCTTGTTCGCGACGCCACTGCGCTATGGCCGGGTGGTTGCCTGAGCGCAAGATGTCGGGCACCTGCATGCCGCGAAAATCTTCTGGCCGCGTATATTGCGGATATTCAAGCAAACCTTCGTTAAACGATTCCTCTTCGGTGGCACCTTCCCCACCCAGTACGCCGGGAAGCAGCCTGACCACGGCATCCGTAACCACTGCGGCCGGCAACACACCGTTGGTCAGGACATAATCGCCAATGGAAATCTCGTCGTCAACCAGGGCTTCGCGCACCCGCTCGTCCACGCCCTCGTAATGGCCACACAGCATGATCAAATGCTGTTCCGCGGCCAATGTGCGTGCGATTTCCTGCTGGAACAAACGTCCCTGAGGGGTGAGCAGGATCACGCGCGACTGTTCGCGTTTGACCGATTCGACCGCTTTGAATAACGGCTCAGGTTTCATCACCATGCCAGGTCCGCCGCCGTAGGGGCGATCATCAGTTGTGCGATGCCTGTCCATAGTAAAGTCTCGCAAATTGATGCACCGCACACGAACTGCTCCTGCCAGCGAGGCTTTTTTCAGGATGCTCTCACTCAGGAAACCATCGAGCATTTGCGGAAAAATGGTTACGATATCGATTTCGAGGGGAGTCATACCTGTCGAGTCTATGGCACTCCTTATTCCACCACTTCCAGTAAGGCCTTGCGTCCGTTGCGTGCCGCGACCGTGTTCAGCAGCGTGCGAATGGCGCCCACGGTGCGCCCGCTCTTGCCGATTACCTTGCCGATGTCGTCGGAATGGCAACGCGCTTCAAAGATAATGGTCCGCTCTCCATCAAGTTCGGTAATGCGTACGTCATCGGGATGATCGACGAGTGAGCGGATGATATATTCAATCAGTTCTTTCATGAGAATCAATTCCTTGGTGTCCCCAAATCTTCGGACGATTATTCAGTTAGAGCAGGCTCGCATTTTCCTGTTGCGCTTCCCCAGTAGCAGTTTCCGTCGTTATTTCCGTCGCTTCTATCGTTTTCGCGACAGGTTCTTCCGTAGCGTCGACTTCTTCGCGGGCGACCACGGTTGGTTTCATTTTCTTGGCTTTCTTGTAAAGACTGGCCACCGATTCCGTCATGCGTGCACCGACACGCTTCCAATGCTCGAGGCGTTCCAGTTTCACTTCAAAGCGATTTGTTTTTTGCTTCGGATCGTACCACCCCAGATTTTCCAGGAAACGGCCATTTGATGGAGTGCGTTCGTCCGCGGCAATTATACGATAAAAAGGTTTGTTCGTGCATCCCATTCTGCGTAATCTAAGTACTACAGCCATCTTATCCAGCCCCTTACGTTCATCATGTTCAGTTTGAATTATCGCTTGAATTATGACAATACTATAACCCTATGTCTAACGAATAGCAAATATTCCGTTAAAAAGGAAAACGAGACATTTTCTTGCCTCGCAATTTTTTCATCATTTTCTTGGTTTGTTTGAACTTTTTCAACAACTCATTTACGTCTTTTACATGCGTGCCGCTCCCGCCGGCCACGCGTTTCCTTCTGCTGTTGTTCATGATATCGGGATTGCGGCGCTCCCTGGGCGTCATGCTCTGAATGATCGCCTCGGATTTCTTGAACTCCCGGTCAGAGGCAGACATGAGTTCCTTCCGGGTATCCGATGGAATACGCGATATGCCAGGCAGCATATCGAGGAAACCATCCAACGGTCCCAGTTTCTTGATTTGTTGTAACTGGCTCAAAAAATCCTCCAAATTAAAGGAATTTTTGCGCAGATTCTCCTCGAACTGTTTGGTTTGCTCCTCATCGAAAGCTGTTTGCACTTTTTCTACCATAGAAACCACATCGCCCATACCGAGTATGCGTGATGCCATCCGGTCTGGATGGAAAGGTTCGAGGTCTTCCATTTTTTCGCCCGCGCCTACCATCAAAACCGGGCACCCGGTCACGGCATGCACGGACAGTGCCGCGCCGCCGCGCGCGTCACCGTCAAGTTTGGTCAGGATCAGTCCGGTTAGACCGACCTGTTGCTGAAAGGTTTCCGCTACGTTGACCGATTCCTGGCCAATGGCCGCATCGAGCACAAGGATTATGTGCTCCGGTTGGACCGCCGTTTTCAGGTCGCGCACTTCGGCGACCAATTCGTCGTCAATTTGAAACCGACCGCCGGTATCGAACAGAACCACATCCGCCAATTCGTGGCGCGCCTTTTCAAGTGTGCGTTTGCCGATTTGCGGCACGGATTCGCCCGGTTTCGGCTCGACCACGTCAACGCCGATCTGATTGCCCAAGGTTTTCAACTGGTCCACGGCCGCGGGACGCCGAATGTCGCAACCGGCCAGCAGAACGCGGCGTCCGGCTTTGTTCCAGCGGCGCGCCAGTTTGGCCGCAGTGGTGGTCTTGCCGGCGCCGTGCAAGCCAAGCAGGATCACTTTGGCTGGGCTTCCGGACGGCATGAACGGCTGGTTTTGGGCTCCCAGCAGCGCTACCAGCTCGTCGTTGACGCGCTTGGTGAACTGTTGGCCGGGTGTGATGCTGCTCAGCACTTCCTCACCCATGACCTTTTCTTTGACGCGCGCGACAAAGTCTTTGGCTACCTTGTAATGGACATCGGCTTCCAGCAGCGCCAGCCGGATTTCACGCAGTGCGTCCTTGACATTAACTTCGCTCAGCTTGCCATGCCCACGCAGCTTTTTGAAAGTCGCCTGTAACGCGCTGGTTAAATTATCGAACATCGCTTATCCTGTCGGTCATGCGGTTCGTCCACCCGCGATCCTGTCCAGTCCTGCAAGATCCTTTTTTATAAAACATTCATGAAAACCAGTCGCGGTCATGACATCCATCGTCATACGAGCCTGGTCCTCGCCAATTTCAAGAAATAGCCATGATTGGGGTTTTAAAACAGACACGGCCTGTTCAACAAGAAGTCGGACCAAATCGAATCCCTCTTCTCCTCCGTCCAATGCTGCTATAGGTTCGTACAAACGAATACGTTTGTCAAGGTCTTTTATGTCTTTCCTGGCAATATAGGGTAAATTGGCGGCAATGATGTCCGCCGTTGCGGGCGCCTGGCCGCGGAGCAGGTCGTTTTGGAGCCAGATAACCTTGGCGACCAACAGGTTAGCGTTTTCTCTGGCCAGTTCCAGGGCCCCGAGGCTGATGTCCAGACCTGTCACTTGCGCCTTGGGGCGCGCCAGGGCCAGACTCAGGGCCACGCAACCGCTGCCGGTTCCCACATCCAGAATGCAAGGCGTCGGATGTTCCTGGAATGCGTGGCAGTTCAACACGGCTTCCACCAGCAATTCGGTTTCCGGCCGGGGAATGAGCGCACGGTGGTCGGTTTTAAAGGTATGCCCCATGAATTCGGTGCAACCGAGGATGTACTGAATCGGTTCGTCGCGCAGCAGACGCTCCTGCCAGCTTTCGAGCAGGCGGCACTGGTTTGCGTCGAGCATACGCGATTGGTGGCGCAGCACATCGAGCAAGCCGCAATCGAGCAGGTGGGCCAGCATCCAGGCTGTCAGGTTGCGTGCTTCCGCCACATCGTAGCCGTGGGCATGCAGACGCAGACGCAACTGTGTTTGCATTGATTTTACGGAACAGCTCGGTTTTTCAAGCGCCGGCATGGTGGATAGAGCGTTCAAGCGATGGCCTCTGTCTTTTCCTTAATGCGCGTCTGCATATCGTATTCGCGCAATGCCGCAATCATGTCATCCAGGTCGCCGTTGATGAAACGGTCCAGGCTGTAGAGCGTCAGGTTGATGCGGTGGTCGGATACGCGGTTCTGCGGAAAATTGTAGGTGCGGATACGTTCGCTGCGATCGCCTGAGCCAATCTGGGAACGCCGCGTGCCGGCTTCACGGGCTTCTTCTGCTTTGCGCTGTTTGTCGAGCAGGCGGGCCTTGAGCACCATCATGGCCTTTTCCTTGTTGCGCAACTGAGAGCGTTCGTCCTGGCTTTGCACCACGATGCCGGTTTCCAGGTGCGTCAAGCGCACGGCCGAAGAGGTTTTATTGACTTTTTGTCCGCCAGGTCCGGAAGCGCAGAAATAATCGATACGCAGTTCTTCCTGTTTGATCACGATTTCATCGACCTCTTCCACTTCTGGCAGTACAGCCACCGTGGCCGCCGAGGTGTGAATTCTGCCCTGGGCTTCGGTCTGGGGTACGCGCTGAACGCGATGGACCCCACTTTCATAGCGCAATTTGCGGTAGACCTCCTGGCCTTCGATACTGAATACTACTTCTTTGAATCCGCCGACGTTCGATTCGCTGGAATCGATCATGGATATCTTCCATCCGGTTTCCTCGGCATAGCGACAGTACATGCGGAACAGGTCGCCGGCAAACAAGGCCGCTTCCTCGCCGCCCGTGCCGGCGCGGATTTCCATGATGATATTGCGCGAGTCGCTGGGATCAGGCGGGATCAGGGCGAGCATCAATTCGCGCTCCGCACGCGGAATATGCTCTTCCAGCTCACGCAGTTCCTGCTCCGCCATTTTGCGCAGGTCGTCGTCACATTCCGGATCGTTGAGCAGTGCGCGGCTCTCCTGTCTGTCGTCCAGCAGGTGAAAAAAGCGGCCAGCCTTTTTGGAAAGCTGCTTAAGATGAGTGTGCTCCATCATCAGGCGCTTGAATTTGGTTGGATTGCCGGCCACGCCTGGGTCGGAAAGGTCGTTTTCAAGCCTGGCCATCTGCTCGTTGATTTTTTCTAAATACGCTTTATCAATCATACATCGCTGATCGGGGTAATGAGTCCGAAAGGTGAATAGAGAAAGGTCAGGTTGTCAGCTTGGCGCAACCTGACCTTTTGGCTTCTCAAAACCAGTCGCTATTTCTTTGTGGTTTTAGCTGTCCCCGTGTTAGCGTAACGCTTGCGGAAGCGTTCGACGCGACCTTCGGTGTCGATGTATTTAGCTTTGCCGGTAAAGAAAGGATGGCAACTCGAACAAGTGTTGACATGCATTTCCTTTACCGTCGAACGTGTTTGCAACACGTTTCCGCAGACACAAGTGACCGTCGCGTCCTCGTATTTCGGATGTATCTTCTTTTTCATGACCCTATACTCATCCCCATCTATATTTTGAAAAGGTTATGATAATATGGACATGGCCACTTCAAATGCAAGTGAAAAAAACAATTTTCTTATGCCCGCGGTTGGTTATTGGTCCGCAACGCCGATGGTGGCTTTTTCGATCAGCAGTTTTTCGCTGGTGGCGCCGCTGCGCGAGCCGCATTTTTCCAATTTTTTGAGTGTGTCCATGCCATCGACCACCTCGCCGAACAGGGTGTGCTTGCCATCCAGCCAGGGGGTGTCCTTGAACGTGATGAAGAACTGGGCGCCGTCGGTGCCCGGGCCGGCGTTGGCCATGGACAACAGGCCAGGCTTGTCGTGGTGTGCATCGGGCGTGAATTCGCCGTCGAATTTGTAGCCCGGATTGCCCGTGCCCGTACCCAATGGGCAGCCGCCTTGAGCCATGAAATCCTGGATCACGCGGTGAAAGCTCAGACCGTCGAAATAGCCCAGTTCCGTCAAGTAAAGGAAATTGGCCACATGATTCGGCGCCCAGTCAGGGCGCAGCTTGATAGAAATATCGCCTTTGTTGGTTTTCAATTCCCAGGTGTAGGTCTTGTTGTCGTTGAATTCCACTTCCGGGAATTTGGGCAGGCGGGTTTTCCAGCGCGGGTTGGTTTTATTGATCCCTTGGCTTTCGATATAGGCTTGAATTTTATTGATCACGGTCGATTTTCCTTCTTTTTCTACATTCTTATCCTGTTCAGCCGCTTTTAGCGAAAATGCGCAAAGCGTCAACAAACCAACAGTCCACATTCTGTTTTTCTTCATAGCAATTTTTCCCCATGTTAATCGGTTTGACTGTTAAAATAATCACGGCTGGAAAAAAGGCAAGCTTTTTTGTATCGGGTTTCGAGTGGCGAGTGTCGCGTGGGTGTTCATCGGTGGTTGACTTTTTTTGAACTTGCTTGCGCGATTCCTATTCCTGCATCCTGATTCTGATGCGGTGCAGGCGTAGGCGGCTTGGGCCGCGGGTTTGCAATTGCATGTTGCCGGCAACGCCCGGGATGGCACTGGTCGCGGCGGACCAGGTGATGCCATTCCGCGGATCGTTGGCGTATTGCACATCGTAGAGCCGGCCGGTGATGCCACGCACGGTCAGCACCAGTCCTGTATCGTTGCACGTGACGGCGTCGATGCCGAACGGTGCGTTGCTGACGTCCGGATGCGTGTCGGTGATGTATTCGGCCCAGTTGGGAATGGTGTCCGCGTCACCGTCAGCCAGCCGGTCCTGGGCGTTGGTACGGTTCAGACCGTAGTGCAGTTCCCAGTTGTCGGGCATACCGTCATTATCGTCATCCGCATCCAAATCGTCGATCAGCCAGTCGCGGTCCCAGTCGGGTTGAACGGTGATGAAGGTCACGGCTGAGGTGACGCTCCGCAGGCGGTTGTCCGTGGCGCTGACCGTGAGCTGGTGCGTGCCCTGGGGCACCGCGGTCCAGGTCCAGGCGTAGGGCTCGCTATTGGTCTGGGCCAGCAGTTCACCGTTGCGCATGAAGCGCACCTGGGTTATGGTCCCGCCATCAACGCTCGCCGTGGCGCGCAGCAGCAGGTTGGTGCGTTCGCAAAACACTGCACCCGGTGCAGGCTCGATCAGTGTGGCCGCGGGAGGGTTGTTGGTATAGTCAAAGTACACCGCAGTATACAAGGTGTCAGCCGGCAGCGGCACGGAGTAGGTGTCGCCGTTCAGCGTACCGTTCAGCGGCGCTTTTTCGTAGCCATTGAGGTCGAGTGCTGCGGCCCGGCACTGCACGCCGCTTTTGCCTTTGAATTGTACGGCTGCTGCGATGTCGCTGACGTTCATGGGCGGTTGACCCATGTTGACGATTCGCTTGCCGTTATAGCTTGTGCCGCCGTAGCTGAATGTCTGGTCCGCTTCGGTCCAGCCATAGGGCCGGCAGTCCGTGGCGGCCTGGATCAGCACCCGTTTGGATTGGGCCAGTGGTCTGTTGTCCAGCGCGATGACCATGATGGCGCTGAACTGGTTGGAGGGCAGCAGCATCACGTCGCTCAAATCAACGGGTTCCCGCAGAAATCCTGTGGCGCCCTGGCAACGCGGCGTATTGACGCGGCACACGCCGCTGGTCCAGTTCAGCATGAGCTGGCCCCCGCTCTCGCCCGTGGTCGGCAGGCTCTCCACTACACAGGCGTTGGTGTCGATAAGGTCGAAGATATTGTCGTTGACCACGTCCGGTGCATTGGTGTAGGCGCATTCGACGCGACCGACCATGAAGGTTAGCGGGTCGATCTGACCTTCGCCGGTTTGCGGATCAAACTGGGGATCGTCGCGGTTGGGGTCGTACGATGATGTTTCGCTGATCAGCGAGCGCACTTTCTTGAACATGTTGGTCAGGATCCGGTTGTCGCGCACGACCACCGGCGCTTCGGTCACGTCGCCGCGGCGGTAGAGCAGGGCGGCGCCCGGGAACTGGCCCATGAGCGTGGGGATGGCGAGCGGGAACTTGGTTACCGTGTCCTCGTAGCGGATCGCGCTGGTGGCGAACCAGATCCAGCCGTCCACATCCTGCAGTGCGGCATAGGCGGCGATCAGCAATGGGCCCTCGGCCGAGTAAAGGTTGGGATGGGGCCACGTGTTTTCCGACACGATCGACGGGTGACCGGCCACGTGCTTTTATGCCGCGGGCATACGCCGCGGCGGGTTGACCACGGCAGGTGCGGGCCCGATCTTTCCATCCGGGAAGAGGGTTGTCGATGCGGGTCATCACACTAGGCTCTGGACAAAGGGGCACGGGCAAAAGCTTTCTCACCGCCCACCTGGGGCTCGCGCTCGCGCGGCACGGGGTGAACACGTGCGTGGTCGATCTCGACTTTCGCGCGGCGGATCTGCACCTGATGCTCGGTGTCTACCAGACCCATGGTCGCAACCTGCGGGACGTGCTCGACGGGCGCCTGCCGTCGCTCGCGAGCGCCGCGCTGCCGGTACCCGGTTGTGAACGCCTGCGAGTGGTTCCGGGACCCGACGAGACGATCCGGTCCGCCGCGTTCGACGAGGGCGTGGTGCGCAAGCTGCGCCGCGACCTTGCCGGCCTGCGGGCCGACGTGGTGCTCATGGACGTGGAGGCGGGCAGCAGCAGCCGCCTGATCGACCTGTTCCTGCTTGGCGACGACCAGTGGGTGGTGGCGCGGCGGGAGCCGCGGTCGCTCCAGGACGCCGCGAGGCTGCTTCGCAGGGCCCGGCTGCGCATGTCCACCCGCGGTTCGGCGGTGGCGGTCCCGAGCCGGCCGAGGGTCTACACGTCGCTCGACGACCTGGTCCGCGACATGAGCGCCATCAAAGCCGACCAGGCGGACGCGGCGGAAAGCGGCGCCGGGCGCCGGGCCCTGCTGCTCAACC
>CAZOLK010000117.1:0-15139 GCA_964580325.1 uncultured Verrucomicrobiota bacterium
ATCCTGACGCTGGTCCTGCTGTTCAAAGCAAAGCTGCTGGAACTGTTCGACCTGCCGCAACTTTTCCACTACGCCCACGGGTCCAGCACCTGGGCCGCCGCCGCCATGGGGCGTGGAAAACGTTTTGTGTAAATTCAAGTGACACAGATCAAACCCGATGGCGCCCGGTTTAAAGCGGCCCAGGATCGCGTTCAGGTTGGCGCCGTCATAATGCATCAAGAAGGGCCGTCCGGAATACAGGGATCGCGGGCCGGAGCGGCAGGAGGAACCGGATTCCGCTTATCTGCAGCAGATCCCCGCGCAAATATCATCCCCATTCGGTCAACAAGGCCTGGCGCGGCGTGCTCATGCGCAATGGCTGGAAATATGTCTGCATGCCAGGCCACGACTGGCTGCTTTTCAACACGGCCGAAGACCCGTATGAAATGGCCAACCTGGCCCACGACACGGTCTGCCCCAGAAAGAACGCTGCCATCAGCGCCTGGCCCAATGGATTCGGGATACGGACGACACTTTCGAGTTGCCGGATATCACATTGTAGTCAAGTTGCCGGCAAACCTTTCTTCGCATTCCTGCAATAAAAAGTTTGGCATTTCAGTTATGTTAGCGTATTATAAACAAAGAGCGATATGTTTATGGTTTACGTCCGTACTCTTTGCGGATTGATCGTTGTGGCACTCTATATAATAAGGAATGAAGACATGAAGAAATGGGTCGTTTGTATGGTGGTATGTTCCATGATGCTGGGTGTTGGCATCAGGGCGGAAGACGGGGTTACGGAGTCGTCAATAAAACTGGGTCAATCGTGTGCGCTGGAAGGACCTGCCAAGGCATTGGGGCAGGGGATGCGCATGGGGTTGATGGCGTATCTGAAGCAGGTCGAGAAAGAGGGCGGCATCCATGGCCGAACCATCTCGCTGGTCAGCAAGGATGATGGGTATGAACCGGAAAAGGCGATCGCCAATACGCGCGCCTTGATCGAGGAGGAGAAGGTTTTCCTGCTCATCGGTGAAGTGGGCACGCCCACATCCAAGGCCGCGGTGCCCATTGCCGAAGAGGCCAAGGTGCCCTTTTTCGGTCCGTTCACCGGCGCTGAATTTCTGCGCAATCCGTTCAAGAAATACGTGGTCAACGTACGCGGCAGTTATTACCAGGAAATGGAAGCGCTGGCCGCCTACCTGGTGGATCAAAAGGGACTGAAAAAGATCGGTTGTTTCTATCAGAACGATGGTTATGGCAAGGCCGGGCTGTCCGGCATCGAGATTGCGCTGAAAAAACGGGGCATGGAACTGGTTGCCACTGGCACGTATGAGCGCAATACGGTTGCGGTCAAAGGTGCGCTGCTCAAGTTGCGCCGGGCCGAACCCGACGCTATCGTGATGGTCGGCGCCTACAATCCCTGTGCCGAGTTCATCAAGCTGGCTAAAAAAGTGGGTATGAAAGACCGCATCTATTGCAATATCTCGTTTGTCGGAACCAAGGCGCTGCAGGAAGCGTTGGGCGATGCCGGCGAAGGGTGCATTATTTCCCAGGTGGTCACCTATCCCTGGGACGAAAGCATTCCACTGGTCAAGGAATACCAGGCCGCGATGAAGGAGCACATGCCTGACGCACCCATCGGTTTTGTCACCCTCGAGGGATACATGGTGGGCAAGCTTTTCGGCATGGTGGCCAGCGAGGTCAAGGGCGATTTGACCCGCGAGAGTTTCCTGGCCGCGATTCCGGCCAAGGGCGAATTTGACCTGGGCGGTGTGAAGTTGACCTATGGCCCGCAAGATCACCAGGGCATGGACCAGATCTTCCTGACCGTGATCAAGAGTGGCAAGATTGAACCTTTGAGCGAGTGAGTTGAATAGATGATGCGCTGGTTGTCCAATACCAAACTCCTGTGGCGCCTTCTGGGCGGATTCCTTTTGTGTGCGTTAGCCGCGATCCTGGCCGTGGTCGCGGGCACAGTCTCGTTACAGCAGATACAGGCCTTGCTGGAACGCAACACCAATCGAATCGATAATCTCATCCGGGATCAAAACGCGGAGATCGAGCGCATCGCCAATGTACGCAACCTGGTGGCCAGGATCGGCAATGCCGGCTCAACCAATGTGTTGAACGGTTTTGCCGATCAGCTTGCGGAACAACAAGCTGATATCGCTGAGGAAAAAGCTCTGGCCAAAACCTGGAACAAGGTCGATGCCCTTTTCCTTCACCGCCGGAACTATCTGCATGCGGAAGTCATGCGTTTGAACTTGTCGCGCCAAGTCAACGACCTGCTCCAAGAAATCGAAAACCACATGGTTACTCTGGCCGATGAGCTGGAATTCGAGAACGCGATCAAGAGCGAGGACAAGGTATCGGCTGTCAAAGAAATGACCAAGGCCAGTGACGTAAAAATGGGTAAGGACTTGAAGAAGATGTCCGCAGACATGGAAACGGGTATTACCCAGGTCAAGATGGCCATGAACTTGAAATACCTGTGTAACGATTTGCTGCTAGAAATTCTGCAGGGCATCCATACCGAGGACCCGGCGTTACTCAAGGTTTTCATCTCCAAAAGTGAAACTTTGAGCAAGAATATAACGGATGCGCTCGATGAAATCGCCGAGAGCGAAGAGCGTAAAAAACTGAAACAGGATTTTCAGGTGTTGTCGACGCACCTCAAAGAATTGTGGGTCTTGTGCCGTAATAAAACACGGCAAAAACCTGATAAAACCATGGAGAAGCCGAAAGCGTCGACGCCAAAGCCAGCGAAAAAGGCACTGCCTGCGCAAAAAACCAAGCCAGCGAAAAAACCGGCGGCAAAGCCTTCGAAACCTGGTCCTGCTCTGGAAAAAGAAGTGATCGATGACCAGTTGGACGTGCGCATGGATGCGCTGGAGTTGGCTGCAGACGAAGAGAAAGAGCAAGAGCAGCAGGTTGAAAAACACGTGCAGGAGAAGAAACAGGAAGTAAAAAAGAACACGGGAGAGCAAAAGAAACCCGTAGAGAAAAAGCAAAAACCAGCGCTGCCCGATCCGAAAACAGAACAGGCGCGGCGCGAAAAAGAGCAATTGGCGCAAAAAGAGAAGCTGGTCCATGAAATCCTGAGTGCCATGATCAAGCAAGCTTCCGAGTTTTCCGATAATGTCGAGTTTGAAGCGGCCATGGGCATGAGCGACGGTTTCGATCAATTCGCCGAAACCGCAAAGAAAAATCGCGAAAAAGTCATAGGCGGCTTTGATGAAGTGACAACGCTGATGTTCGATTCCTGCGAGCAAGTTAAAAATGTATTTGGTATTCGTATTCTTTGTTTTGAATTGCGCGCTAAGGTTAAAGACATCCTGCTGGTTGCGGACAAGGATCGGGTCCGTTTGGCCAAAACCCAGGCCCTGGAAACGGCCGGGACCATTAAAACGAAACTGAGTGAGATGGCCGGTGCATCATCGGGTAAGCTGGTGGCCAAGTTGGACCATTTATTGGATTTAACGGATCGCATTTCCAGTGCCCAGACGGAGAGTCTGCTGGCCCGAACGCGCTACAGGGAGTCGTGCGAGTTGATCGAAACCGAGATTTCCGGACTGGAAACGGAGCGCTTGCGTATGGCTGATACGATGCGCACCGAAGCGAAACAAGCGACCCGGTCAGGCTCTGAATTTGCACGCAAGCTGTGGTGGGTGCTGTGTACCATTGGTGTAGGCGCCTTTCTGTTCGCCGTAGCCGTGGCTATTGTGGTTTCGCGTTCCATTGCCCGGCCGGTGCGCCAGTTGACCGCGGCCGCGCACCAGATGGAGCAGGGCGATTTTACCTGCCAGATCGCCTACCAGGCGCGTGATGAACTGGGACTGCTGGCCGAGACGTTCCGCAATATGGCTTCGGCCCAACAGGATAAGGCTGCCATTGCCCGTGCCGTGGCCGAGGGCGATCTCTCCGCCGAAGTGCATCTGACCTCGGACAAGGATATCCTGGGCCAGGCCCTGCAGACCATGATCGATGCATTGAAAACTGTGATCGACGACATTTTGATGCTTTCCAATGCGGCCCAGGGTGGCCGTTTGACCAAGCGCGCCCAGGCCGAACGGCACAGCGGCGATTATGCCAAGATAGTAAACGGCATCAACACTACCCTGGACACGCTGGTCGGGTTTCTAGACGTTATTCCGTTGCCCATCACCATTATCAACCGTGATTTCTCGATCATGTACATCAACAAAGCCGGCGCCGCGATTCGTGACGCTTCGACCCAAACATTGATTAAAACCTCGTGCTACGACCATTACCGATCCGAGCAATGCAAAACACGGGACTGCGCCAGCGAACAAGCCATGGAAAGCGGCGAGATGCAGACCTTGGAGACCAGTGTGCCCACACCATCCGGCGACATGATCGCGCTCAGTACAGCCACGCCCATTCGCGATCCCGAGGGACATATCATCGGCGCGCTCAAGGTGCTGAGCGATCAGACCGCGGTCAAAAAAGCCGCGATCTTGTCGCGCAAGGTTGCCGCGTACCAGGCGGGCGAAACCGAAAAACTGACCCAGTGCCTTGATCGGCTGGCCTCGGGTTACGTCAATGTGCGTTTAACAGTTGCGGACGGCGACAAGGATACCGAGCAGGAGCGCGAAAATTTTCTGCAGATCAAAAACAACCTGGAAAAACTGGTGTTCAACCTGGGTGAATTCGCGGGCAATGTGCAGCTTGCGTCCAACAGGGTCGAGGTTGGTGGCGACGAGATCAAGTCCGCCTCTTCCGACATGACCGAAGGCACCAGTTGCCAGGCGGACAACATCCAGCACATCACCAGTTCCATCGAACAGATGAACGGTAATGTCAAGCAGAACGCCGATAACGCCCAGCAGACCGCGGCCATAGCCCAGGATGTGGCCGGACGGGCCGAGCAAGGCGGAACGGCCGTGGCCCAGACCGTGGAAGCGATGACTTGCATTGCAGAGAAAATCGGTATTATCCAGGACATTGCCAAGCAGACCAACATGCTGGCCCTGAACGCGGCCATTGAAGCGGCTCGCGCCAGTGAGCACGGCAAGGGCTTTGCTGTGGTCGCGACCGAGGTGCGCAAGCTGGCCGAACGCAGCCAGAAGGCGGCCCGTGAAATCAGCGAGGTCACCCAAAAAAGCGTGGACATCGCACGCAAGGCCGGCGCCATGCTTTCGGCCATTGTTCCGGACATCCGCAAAACTGCAGAGCTGATCAACGAGATCAACGCCTCCAGCACAGAACAGGCCTCGGGCATAGACCAGATCACCAAGGCCATTCATGAACTGGACGGCATTATCCAGCGGTCAGCCGCAGCCGCGCAGGAACTCTCCTCCACCAGCGACCGGTTGACTGGTGAAGCCGAAAGCCTCAAGCGCGTGGCCGGCTTTTTCCACATCGAGCAATCCGCACAGGCCATAGCCCGGAGTTCCCGACGCAAAACACGGCAACCGATACGCGTCAAAAAGGAGAAAGCGCCAAAGTCATTGACGGCTGGAAAACCAAAAAAAGGTTCGTTCGTCAAAGTCGGCAACATTATTTCCCTCGACGAGAACGAAACCGGTTAGTTGGCCGGCAATGAATTTGAGATCGGACGGAAAATAGCTTTCAAGATTGTGGCGTAAACCCGGTAACAGCTTTCGATTCTGTAGATTCTATCGATTCGTTCGTTCCGCCACCGTCCGGGCTTCAAGACGGCAGCACTGCGGCAGCGTCCTCGTCCCAGACCTGGGCCGATCCTTTTCTGACCATGCGTCCGATCTTGACTGCTTCCATCAACTCCTCGTCCGTCACACCCGCGGCCCTGGCTTTGGTCAGATGGTGTTTCAAACATGGTACGCAATGGGCCGTAACAGATGCGCCGATGGCAATCAATTCCTTCACTTTCTCGTTCATAAGCATCCTTTTCTTTTTTTAGAGGCCTTTTGCTGCTAATTGTAAGAAGAAACAAGCCCGGAGACAAGTTTTTCCCGACAGATGGGGAAGACGTTTGGCGGAGCCAACCCCTGTCCGACAAGTCCGACTTTAGAAGCCGCGCCATTTGCCATCCACAAAGCCTCGTGTTAAACTCCATCCATGAAGTTTTCTCCGTGTCTCCGTGGTAAAATGAATACTTCGTCAAACCACAATCTTTAATCGATATTTGACATATTTTCATCTGAAAAAAGCATGGTCCATCATCTGTCCGCGCGCTACAGTGTGCGACATTGTTGATGACGGCATAGTAAAAAACAGCGGAGTATCGCATGATCAGTGACATGACATCCAGAGAGCGTTTGTTATCGGCACTTAGGGGCGAAGAGGTTGACCGGTTGCCGTTCAGCCCCAACTTGGCCTACCTTTTCGAGACCTTGCCCCAGGAGCTGCGGGACCTGGGTCATGCCGGTTTTTTTGACATGATCGGTGCTGACCATTTGAATCGATTTTGTCCATGCCCGGTCAAGGTTGAACGACCGGAAACCATGCGCACGCAGCACTGGCAGGAGGGCGTCCGTAAAGGGCTGCAGATCGAGACGCCGGTCGGCGCCGTGACCATGGAATGGCGGCATAGCGGCGATGTTGCCGATACCTGGTTTCATGTCGTGCATCCGCTGCGCGCGGAAGAGGACTTCAAGGTTTGGCGCTGGATCGAGGAGCACAGCCGGATGTTGCCCGATTTCGCGGCGGCCCATGAACGGTTGCGACTTTATGGCGAAAAGGAGCTGGCTTTGGGCATGTTGCTGCCGCGTACCAAAACCGCGTTTCAGACCCTGGTCGAATCGCTGGTCGGCACCGAGGAACTGGTCTATGCCCTGTGCGATTTTCCCGATACCGTGGAGGAACTGTGGCAGGTGATGGTCGCGAAAAATCTGGAAGCCGTGCGCATTGCCGCGCAATCGAGCTATGACTTTTTCATTACCTGGGAAGATTCGAGCACGCAGAATTATTCGCCGGTCCAGTACGAAACCTACATTGCCGCGGAGATTCGCCAGTGGACCGGGATCCTGGCGGAGTACGGTAAGCAGTATATCCAGCACGCCTGCGGTCATATCAAAGCACTGCTGCCGATCATGCGTGAGCAGGGAATCGTCGGTGTGGAAAGCCTGTCTCCAGCGCCCACGGGCGACCTGACCCTGGGTGAGGCCCGGTCTCTTCTGGGTGGGAACCAGGCCATTATCGGCGGCATCGAACCGACCCGGTTTCTCGAACTGGATCTCAAGGCGCTGGGTCCCTATATTGAGGAGACCATCGAGCAAGGGCTGGGCGGGCCGTTCATACTGGCCAACTCCGATTCGTGCCCGCCGGGCGTGACCGTCGAGAAATTCAAACTGGTGGCTGAAATCGCCAAAAGCGTCAAGCAGCCGCGGCTGAAATCCTGATTTCGAATTTGACACACGGCAAGCAATATCCAATGTCCAATCAAAACGCGCCACGCGCCACTTGCTACACGCCCCTCTTTTTATTTTGACATAACACCGCATGTTTGTTTATGCTCTGCTCTAACGTATGATTTGATTAGTTATAGGTAGAGGGTCAGACATGATATTGGTAGTGGATGATGACAAAGGTTTGACGGAGCTGTTGTGTGAATTGCTGGAGCAGGAAGGTTTTACCGTCTGCATAGCTAACGACGGAGCCGTTGCCTACAGCCACTTGAAGGATCCCAAGTGCAAGGGATTGCTGCTGGATATTCATATGCCTGGTTTTAACGGCGCGGAATTGTTGATGCTGATGGCTTCGGATTCGAGCCGATTGCCAGTCGTGGTTATGACCGCCAATACCGATTTTGACGAGGCCGAGTTGAAAGAATTCCCCAACGTTCGCAAAGTGCTGTATAAACCGCTGTACGCGGAAGATGTCCTCAAAGCTGTAAAAGAGTATATGTTGAATGTGGTTGTGGATTGACAGGCGCCCCGTCAACCGTGAAGTTCAGGCCGCGGCTGGTTTTGTCGATCACGTTATGTTGCGCCGGTCCGATCCTGTCCAGCCCTGCCGCTGAAATCGATTGGGATGCTGCGGAAGACCTGTTCCGCGACACCATGGAAGTTGGCCGCGAATGGATCGAAGAAAACGTTGACCAAGATATTGTCGAGCGCTTCGAGGACATTGATGTCGACCGGATCCGCTCTTTCTGGCTAGACCTGGTTCGGGCCATGAGGACCAATTCTTACGAGGACCTGTTGCTCTATGCAAAAGATGCGGAAAACGTGGTGACCTATCTGGAGAACTTTGAGGCAACCCGCCCGTACGGTGTCTGGTTGCGAACGCGCATGGATTATTTTGAAGTGGCCGAGATCCTGGCCGGCTTGGAGTCGGATGCCGCGGAACAGCCTACCGCAACCCGGTCGCCTGCACGACCGCGACCATCGGAGGAAAAACCGCCGCACACCACGAGGGAACCGACGCCAAAGCCGGCCCGCAGACCGGCGCCAAAACCAAAGCCATCGCCCAAACCGGCAATCCAGCCAGACGCGCATGCGCTGGCCACCCAGATGGCGGTCTGGGAGCAAAAGATCAAACAACCTCCCAAACGCGCCGCTGCGCTGGCACTGCGGCTGAAAAGGACTTTTTCCGGCCAAGGCGTGCCGCCCGAATGGATCTGGCTGGCCGAGGTGGAATCCTCGTTCAACCCGAGCGCACGCAGTCCGGTGGGCGCACGCGGCCTGTTTCAGTTTATGCCGGCCACGGCCCAACGGTTCGGTCTGCGGCTCAAACCGGATGACCGGATCGATCCGGATAAAAGTGCGCGAGCCGCTGCAAGCTACCTGAAAATCCTGTATCGCCGCTTCAACTCATGGCCGCTGGCACTGGCTGCCTACAATGCTGGCGAAGGACGGGTGGGTAAATTGCTCAAGCGCCACCAGGCCACCCGCTTTGAACAGATCTCACGCCATCTGCCCTGCGAAACCAGGCTCTATGTGCCCAAGGTCCTGGCCACGGTCAAGAAACGCGAGGGCGTACAGCCGATAAGCTTGCCCGCACCTAGGGGATAGTCAGGTTGTACAGTCCGATAACCCATGGCGGGTTGCGCGCCGGGTTGTGGCCGGACCGCTCGCTGTTCAAACGCAAGGCCTACTTGCCGCTGCGCCTGGTCCAGTTTTCGCGCGGCTGCCATTCATTACCACTGCGAGTTCTGCAGCGTGCGCCGTTTCTATCGTAACGCAGCCTCGCGCCGTCCCGTGGCTGTCGTGATCGCCGAGATCGAACACTGCGGAAAGCGCTCCCTGTTTTTCGTGGACGATAGATAACCTGATCAACGACCGCGACCTGCGCGTGCGTTATCCGAGCCTAGACGCCTAAACACTAGCTAGACGCCAAGACAGCATCCATTCCGGAGAAAAAATCGCAGCGCAAAGCTACTAAATTATAGTAAAAATGTCAATAAAAAAAATTCAATACAGTTTTTTGGTTTGCTGAATCAAATTTTAATAATTTTTTATGCATTTTTATCTTGATTTTGCAGGAAAAATCGTGCAGTTTAATTAAACTGTTCAGGAATTGGGCATTGTTTATCTTTAGTAATAAGAATTAAGGTGATGAAATGATCGGAAAAAACTTGGATGGGGGCCAGGCGTTGGTCCAATGTCTTGAAAACGAGGGGGCCGAATATGTTTTCGGTATCTCCGGCGGCGCGGCTATACCTATTTATGACGCGCTGGTGACCATGCAGTCCAAACTTAAGCTCGTGCTTGTGCGTCACGAGCAGGGCGCCGTGCACATGGCCGATGGTTATGCGCGTGCCACGGGTAAACCAGCCGTGGTTCTGGTGACCAGCGGGCCGGGTGCCACCAATACGCTGACCGGCATCATGACCGCGCACATGGATTCGATCCCCATGATCGTCCTCACCGGTCAGTCCATCCGGCCCATGATCGGCAAGGACGCGTTTCAGGAAGCCGACATCTATGGCATTACCATGCCGGTGGTCAAGCACAGTTATCTGATCAAAGACACGAACGAGATCCCGCGCATCGTACGCGAAGCGTTTCACATCACCAAGACCGGCCGTCCCGGTCCGGTCTTGATCGATCTGCCCAAGGATGTTACGGCCGGCGAGTGCAGTGCCAGCCTGCAGGCCGAGATGGATCTGCCCGGCTACAGCGACGGCAAGGGCGTTTTTAATAAGAACCAGATCCCTCAGCTACTCGAAGCCTTGACCCGCTCCAAGAAGCCGTTGCTGCTGGTGGGTCATGGCGTGCTGATTTCCAAGGCCGAGACGGAAGTGAAAAAACTGGCCGAAACGCTCAATGCGCCGGTGGTTACCACGCTGTTGGGCAAGGGTGCGTTTCCGGAAAACCATCCGCTCTCGTTCCATTGGCTCGGTATGCACGGTGCGGCCTATGCCAACAAGGCCGCCATTGACTGCGATTTGATCATGTCCATCGGATCACGTTTTGACGACCGCATCCTGGGGCGCACCGAGGATTTCTGCAAAAACGCGACCCGGATCCATGTCGATATCGATCCGGCGGAAATGGGCAAAATGATCAAGTGCCACCACTATGTGGTCGGTGATGCGCGCGAAGTGTTGATGGAGCTGAATCAGCATGCCGAAAAGTTGGACACCGAGGAATGGCTGACCCAGCTCAACGATTATCGAAAGCGGTTTCCATTGAAATACAAGAAGCAGGGTGGCTTGAAGATGCAGCACATTGTCGATGAGTTGTACAAGATCACTGAAGGCAAAGCCGTGGTGGCCACGGATGTTGGGCAGCATCAGATGTGGGCGGCCCAGTTCTATAAGACCGATTATCCCAATAGTTGGCTCACCTCGGGCGGCGCCGGCACCATGGGTTACGGTCTGCCCGCGGGCATCGGCGCCCAGTTCGGCCGGCCTGACGAAATCGTGGTGGTTATTGCCGGTGACGGCGGGTTCCAGATGACCATGCCCGAACTGGCTACGGCCTGCATTCATAAGCTGCCGCTCAAGATCATCGTCATGAACAACCACTACCTAGGCATGGTGCGCCAGTGGCAGGAGATGTTTTACGAAGACCGGCGCAGCGGGGTCGATCTGGAAGGCAACCCGGATTTTGCCAAGCTCGCCGAATCTTTCCCGGGCGCCAAAGGCTATACGCTGCGCCGCTCCGCGGACGTGCGCAAGGTGTTGACCAAGGCCATGGAATACAACGACGGCCCTTGCCTGATCAATGCTGAGGTCGAAAAGACGGATAATGTCTTCCCCATGGTGCCGGCAGGTCTGCCGCTGGACCGCATGTTGACCGAAAAACCACGGCAGAAACTGGAAAAACCGACCGGCTCAACCTGATCGGACAAACCACAGCTTTACATTTTCAGAAAGGCGCAAGAACATGAAAAAGATTGACGAGTCGCATACCATGAGCGTTTACGTGGCCAATAAACCGGGCGTCCTGGCCAGGATCGCCCAGGTGTTTGCCCGGCGCGGCTTCAACATCGATTCCCTGGTCGTCTCTTCGTCCGTGGACGGACACTACTCGCGGATGACCATTACGGCCAAGGGCGAACCTGATGGGTTGGACCAGATTATCAAGCAGTTGAGCAAGCTGGTCGATGTGCTGCATTGCATTGACCACACCAAGGACAACGCGGTGATGAAAGAGCTGGCCCTGATCAAGGTCCATGCCAACAATGAGCAGCGCACCAGCATTTTACAGTACCTTGAGCATTTCGGCGGCCGAACGGTCGACCTGACGCCCGGTTCTATGATCCTGATGATCACCGGCAGCACTGAGGACATCGACGCGTTGCTGCAATTGCTGAACCAGTACGAGATTGTCGAGTTGGTCCGCACCGGCAAAGTGGTCATGGCCCGCGGTGAGGAAGAAACGTAAACATGGGGGCGTCCCGCCCCTGAACTTAGGTTGGCCAAATTGGTAGTAGCGGCGTTTCCCTATTGCAAGCCTTCGTCAAGTTTAGGGGCGGGACGCCCCACGACTACCAGGAACCAGATCGCGGAAGTGACATGCGTCCTGCGATAACCTTGCGTACCTTTTTTATTGCGTTTTCGTGTGTTGCGCCTTATCTTGACGTAACTTGGATTCGCGTAACAACACTTTAATAATAAAGGAAACGTGTATGGGTATTGTCAGCATCGTCATCAGTGTGATTGGCTTGATCGGCGCCTTGTTGTTTGAGGGCATGGTCAGCCTGTATTTGAGCATTCTGGGCGTGATGGGTGCCTGCCTCTGGATTTACTATGCCTGCAATCCATTCGAGGAAAGTGCCGATTACCTTGGACGCAACCTGAGCACCGGTATTAAAGGTGCGACCATCAATGCCGCCGGCAGTTCCATGCCCGAATTCCTGACCACCTTCATTTTCCTCTTTTTCTTTGGCCACAAGGCCGGATTCGAAGCCGGCATCGGCACTACGGCCGGTTCCGCTGTGTTCAACGCCATGGTCATTCCTTCGCTCTGCATCCTGGCTGTGCTGATCTGGATCAAGAACGCCCATTTCCATCTGGATAAAAGGGCCATCACCCGCGACGGCATTTTTCTGCTGCTGGGCGAGTTCGTGTTGATCTATCTGCTGGCCCAGAATGTGCTGAAATGGTGGCATGGCGCGATCTTGATCGCTATCTATATTGTGTATGCGCTGGTCATGGTGATTCAGCACCGCATCGGTTTCATCAAAATCGAAGATGGCGAGGATGAAGGTGAAGAGGATGATTCCGGTGAGCCGACGCCGGCCAAGTGGCTGAGTTTCCTGAAATTCGATTTCCGCACCATGCTGCGTGGACATGGCAAATTCACCACTGGCACGGCTTGGATTGCGTTGGGTCTGGCTATCCTGCACCTGGCCCTGGCCTGTTACGTGTTGTCGGTAAGCGTTGTGGCCATTGCCGAGTATTTCAACATGAACGCCTTTTTTGTGGCCGTGATCGTGGCCGCGGCCGCAACCTCGGTGCCTGACACGATCATTTCTATCAAGGACGCACGCAAAGGCAACTACGACGATGCCATATCCAATGCGGTCGGCTCTAATATTTTCGATATTTGCATCTGCCTCGGTCTACCGCTGATGGCCTATTGTCTGACCTACGGCGATATCACCTTGCAGAACGGCGAAGGCGTGATGGAACTGCGCATCATCCTGCTGTTCCTGTCGCTGCTGGTCATCCTGCTGTTCCTGTTCGTACCGTTGCGCGGTTATACAGGCTTCGTCATTGCCGGCTTTTTGTTTTTCGGCTATGTCTTCTATGCCATCTACTCCTGGTGTCGCGGATTGGACATGGCCTGGGCCAACAAGATCGGCGAAGCCATCGGTGTGTTGTCCCGTTTGCTTGACGGAGGTTGAGTTGATTGCGGATTTGCGGTTTTCGGATGGGTCGACAATGATGCCGGAATCCGCAACCTGAATCCGAAATCGAAATCCGACATTGCTCATGACCAGAGAAAAGAAAATCTTCCAACTCGCGCCCAGTCCTTTTTGCGGGGGGGGTGAACCTGTTGTCCATGTGGCCCACGGTCAAGGTGCTTATGCCAATACGCTGGCTGCATTGAAGGGCGTCGATCTTGCGCCGGCCAGGGGCAAGCGGATTATGCTCAAGCCCAACGCAGGCCGTATCGCTGAAGCGGGCGCCGCGATCAACACCGATCCCCAGGTCGTGGCCGCAGCCATTGACGCGTTTCGCGCTGCCGGCGCCGAGGTGCGCATTGGCGAGAGCCCGATCACCGGCGTCGCCACCATGGAAGCGTTCGAGGTTTCAGGCATTGCCGCTGTCGCGCGCGAACGGGATTGTCCGCTGATCGATATGGATGAGCGCCGTGCGGTTGACATTGCGCTGCCCGAAGGCCGGGCGATCAAGGCGTTGCGGCTTTGCTCGGATATGCTGGATGTCGATTTGGTGGTTTCGATCCCGGTGATCAAGATGCACATGCATACGGGCGTTACCCTGGCGGTCAAGAACATGAAGGGCTGCCTTTGGCGGCGCAGCAAGGTCGTGCTGCACATGCTGCCGGCTTGCGCGGACAGCGACGAGCGGCCGCTCAACATCGCCATTGCCGATATGTCCTGGGCTTTGCGCCCACATTTGTCCATCATCGACGGCACGATGGCCATGGAGGGCATCGGTCCCAGCGCGGGCCAGCCGCACGCGATGGATGTTGTGGTGGTCGGCGCAGACGCTTATGCGGCGGATGCTGTGGTTTGCCGGTTGATTGGAACCCAGGCCGAGGATATACCCCATTTACGTATAGGCGCGGAACGCGGTTACGGCGTCATCGACCTGGAACGGATCAAGGTGCTGCCTGACCATTGGCTCGACTGGGCGCGGCAATTTGAACGACCGCCGGAAAATCTGGCCATCGAATTCGAGGACATCGAGATCCTGGACCGCAATTCGTGCAGTGCCTGCCAATCGACCCTATTGCTGTTCGTCAAGAAATACGGGGCAACCATTTTCGAGTATTTTGAGGAAAAACCGGTCCACATCGCCATTGGTAAGGGGCACGAAGCTGTGCCGCCCAATACGCTCTGTATCGGCAACTGCATGGCTCGGCACAAGGATAAGGGTATATACGTCAAGGGGTGCCCACCGATCAGCAGCCAGATCCTGCGTGTGCTGGACCAGGAAAAGCGGAATACTGATACGGACTGATACGGACGAACACGGTGCTCCCTGTCTTATCGCAGGGTTGATGAGCAATGAACCGCCTTCTGGGAATTCCATACGGGTCCAATATAAAAAAGTGAAAACTATGCGGCGATTTCCTCTTTGTCGCAAGCTTTGTCGCAAGCTTTGTCGCAAGCTTTGTCGCAAGCTTTGTCGCAAGCTTAGTCGATCTCCTCATACACGGTCTCCTACTCGACCGTTCGTGTCTTCACTGACCGTCAGCGGCCTGCTCGTCCAGGACTTCCTTTAGCCCACCAGCATACGCAGGCTCTGTAAGAGTTCTTCTCGTGATTGAAGGCCCTTGGCTGGCTCCGACAAAGCTTGCGACAAAGATCGCGACAAAGTTCCGATCTTGGTGGAGCAGCGATTGATCGACTTGCACTGCCTCAATCGTCCAATTTTTGTAACCGTTCTCGGGGAACGACGGCTTCTAACCAAGAACACTCGGTGAACGATTGCGGTGAAGCTCGGTCCCGTGAACGGTTATCTTAAATCTTACTTTTTTATATTGCACCTACTACCAACTTAGGACGTGCCGTTTTGTTGGATTTTAGCGTTGCCTGTGGCCAGTCTGGCGTAGTCGATGTCTGGCTTCTTGAT